>NZ_CP132203.1:6885000-7164809 GCF_030719035.1 Hahella sp. HNIBRBA332 | reverse complement strand
GCTGGCTTCACTGGTTTCGACGGGGCGGCCGGTCGTCACGGATATCGACAAACGACTTATCGCGGAGTTGCTGGGCGCGGCTCCGCCGCAAACTGGGCGCAAAACACCGGTGTATTGCTCTGACGACGGCGGGGAGCTCCGTGTCAACGGCGAGGATTTCGTCTTCACCGGCGTGACGCAACAACGAATCGTGCGACGGTTGTACGAAGCCTGGGAGGCAGGACGCCCCCGTTTGAGGACTGCGGCGGTGCTCGAGGAGGCCGAGTCGAAGGCCACCGCGTTGAGTCAGGCGTTCAGCGGCTACAAGGGTGACTGGAGAAAGGCGATTGGCTATGGCGGCGGTTTTTGCTGGTTGATCGTGGAATAGCTGGAACGCAAACAGTGCGGCCCTTAGCGCTGCCCATACACCTCTCCCCAATCTAAAATAGGGCGCGGAAAATCACACTATCTGATTGAAAGAAAGATAGTCGATAGTTTACGCAACCCTCCATATACAGGTTCGTCACTAAGAAAAAACGGCGTAAATTATCTGCTTACTGAAAACGCCACAATTAAAGCAGCCAAAATTATTACAATATTTGTTGGTAATGACACAATAAAAAGCGCTGATGCAACCATTGCTGTCACAACAATCACCAATGAAAGAATGTACCTAAAAACCTTAAATCGCCAAAAATCTGTAATGAGGCGAATAATAATTGCCAGAGAAAAAACTGCCACGAGAACCCAATCAACGTAGGTGTTAATTAATAATAAGGCAAAGCCAGAACTAGGTTTATACTTGCTATACGACATGCCTAAAAATAGAATAGAAAGTCCAAGCAAGATGATGTTGAATGGATAATAAATATACCATCTCGAATATAAGTCAGGCTCTTTTTCTTTGTTTATGCTTCTCATCATTTTCCCACAATGTCATATAACGCAGCCCACAGCTTGTCAGGCCAGCTGCCAGACCGTTATATCTGCCTTTAAACCTATCTAAAACTACTTCAATCACGAAAAACCATGCATCAGTATATGCATATGCGTAGCGGGCCTGGAATCATAATTGAATTATTTTGAGTTTCAGGACTTTATCCTCGCGACAAAATGGGTTAGCAGATGTTTAGAGTTATCTTGCCAGAGTGCTCCCTATCAACAAAGTAATTGTGATTCCTGTTTTTTATGGCGTCTATTGCCGCCTTGGCATCCTCCACTGTGCTCGTATCTTGAGAAGTTTCCGCAAGCTGGGATAGAGCATCCAGGGCATCGGGATTCAATGAATAAGCCAGGAGCATACATGCACTGTGCCTCACTATGCGCGAACGGTCGAATAGCGCCTCCAAGCCTAATACGAAAGCGTCTTTACTTTCTTTCGCATACCTCATGGCACGGTAAACACAGGAGCCGCGTGGCCGCCACTTTCTTGAGATGCGGTAACGCTGCAATAGATACTTGGGCAAGTCAGGAACACCCACGCGTAACTTGCTAGCAGCTTCCATCTCCCTGTCCGAGCCAGAACCATCCAGTCGATCCAATAGCAAGTTTATTTCGCTGTCATCCATATCCAAACACCTTAACCATTACCATACGACCCAAAGCCATCCCCCTTACCGCCGACTTTACTTGCTATGTCATGGAGCTTCCTTTCAAGCATTGAAATAGCCTCGTGGCTGGGTACAACTTTGATGGAGCAATATCCTGTCCATTCCTTACTTTCAGCGTCTAGCTCCACACTGAAACTAAACCCCAACGACTCCACTTCGCTTCTAATCTTCTCACCATCAGTCTCAGAACGAAGGGCAATGAAGAAGTCGATTACCATGGGTTTGCTTAAGTCAGAGCCAAGGCTCTCAAGCTGTTGGAGTACATTCAAAGTGGCAGCCAATGGTTTAACCTTTTAGATATGCTGTTTGTTCGGACTAAAGTTTAATAAAACGATGTAATATTACTGATAACTTTGCATTCGGACTGTAGTTTACCGTCTGGATTGTGTATACCCCGGAGGATCAGGCAAATCGCACTATGTGGTTGAATAGTAGGCAGTAAATTCATAGAGTACGCCTCTTTTTCTCCCCTAATAAGGACTGTTATGGGCTCTTCTTTAATTGACGGCGTTAAACACCATTTCTCCAGCCTTTCTGATCCTCGTCGAGAGACGCTCAATATGCGGCATAATTTCTATGATGTTCTCACCATCGCGCTCTGCGGGATCATCTGTGGGGCTGACGATTGGGTTACCATCACTCGGTTTGGCGACGCTAAAAAAGAGTGGTTTGAGTCTTTTCTGGAGCTGCCCAACGGCATTCCCTCCCACGACACCTTCAACAACATCTTTGCGAAGTTAGATCCCGAGGCGCTAGAGACAAGCTTTCTATCCTGGGCTTCGACGCTGGCGGAGCAGATTCCAGATGATCAGATCGCAATAGACGGCAAAACGTTACGGCGCTCATACGACCGATCCTCTTCCAAACCCGCCATTCATATGGTTAGCGCCTGGTCGACAGCGAACGAACTGGTGTTGGGACAGGTGAAAACTCAGGAGAAGTCCAATGAGATCACTGCTATTCCTAAACTGTTGAAGGCATTGTCATTAAAAGGAAGTCTCGTCACCTTGGACGCGATGGGATGCCAGCGGGAGATCGTGAAGCATATCCGTCACGCGGAAGCAGACTATTTAGTGGGTGTGAAGGAAAATCAGGCCTCATTACACGATGAGATTCACGACCGGTACGTGGACGCTGAGGCTAAAGGCTTCGGCGAGGATTTTGTCGACTTTGTATGCGAACCAGGGCGCGTTGAGGATGAGAAGCGGCGCTGCCGCGTTTCAACGAATCTGGAGGGTCTGGAAAAGCAACAAAGTCGCTGGCAAGACCTGAAGAGTTTCATCGTCGTAGAAACAGAGCGAATGGAGTCAGGACAAAGAACGCTGGAGCGCCGCTTGTATATTTCGAGTCGAGAAGGCGATGCGAGATATTTCCTGAATGCGACGCGAAAGCACTGGCACAT
Organism: Hahella sp. HNIBRBA332; assembly: GCF_030719035.1. NCBI lineage: Bacteria > Pseudomonadati > Pseudomonadota > Gammaproteobacteria > Oceanospirillales > Hahellaceae > Hahella > Hahella aquimaris. The sequence continues at coordinate 7,161,818 of NZ_CP132203.1, read as the reverse complement.
AGAGAACAAACTGCATTGGGTGCTGGATGTAGCGTTTAAAGAGGATGACTCGCGGCATCGCATGGGACACAGCGCGGAGAATTTAGCGGTGTTGAGACATATGGCGTTGAATTTACTGAAGAATGAGAAGACGGACAAAGGAGGTATAAAAACTAAGAGGCTACGAGCAGGCTGGGATCATGGTTACTTAAAAAAAGTGCTATCGGGCCTGGCTACTTTGTAGCCACATAGTGCGATTTGCCTGCCCGGAGGATAACTTTACTCGCAAGCCATTGGCTTGGCTGCCTGCTAATACAGAATCAAAAAGCAATAGCTCTTCATCAGTATTATTAAATCTCAGCTCTTCCTCAGGACGACTGAAGGTATTATTAGTTATATCGCTAAGATACCGTTCAAGCTGGCTTTCACTCTCAGCCCATTGCCACCGGACAATAACAAGGTTATTAATATGAGGAGAAGAGTAAATTGCTGTTTGGCATGGCTCATCTCCCAATACAACAGCTTCAGAGTTTCCGACACGAATAGTTCCTGCATAATCACATACTGCACAAGCACGTTCATAATCAGAACCATCCAGTCCAGCCCAGTATCTTAAGCTCTTTCTTACAACTAAGATAAGTGGCCCACCTTCTGACGATATCCAATTCATCTTGCTCAACCAAATAGCCTATTCGGTGAAATTACAGAAAGGTGTCTTCTCTTATAGAGTCCCAGTATGGCATTTCCATCTTCTCTAATCTTTCCCAGAGGGCACCTTCACCATGCATTTTTTTATACTTCAACTCGCTATCAAATAGAGGAACCAATTGAATGAATCTAATATCTTTACCAAGCTCATTTTTTACTGAAGGAATTACTTCATCACCATCAGTAAACATAAATGTTCGCGCAGATGTGCCTTCCCATAGTTTATAGGCTAAGGTTGTGGTGTCTCCGCTACTAGGGATACCTTTTGTGCCATTACCATGAATAGCAATCTCGGCTAATGCATTCGCGATGCTATCTACTTCTGGAGTAAGCCCTATAAAAAACTCACAACCTTCATTTGAATCGCCAAGTAAATTACTAGCTCCAAGTGTCACATACATTGTAACGCCTTCTTTTATTTGCGATTCGTCCCACTTTAACACATAAACTTCCAGCCCATCTGGCGAGATAAATTTTGCAGTTCTAGATGCTTCACCGTATTTGGAGTGATAATAGTCTAAGATTGCCATCATATATTATCCATTTATTCTTGATGAGCCGGCTTTAGCAAGTTATACCACACCAACTCTTTTGACATCGATTAAAGAATACTCCGAAATAGACTCCCTTTTATCGAACTCATCTATACCACATCTTTTGATAAATAAACGCTCTTCTTCTGTTACAGGTACCAGCCAGATTAAGTTAACAACCTGATTTCCAACTATAAAACTAGACATTTCCTCAGGCTCACCACGAGGCTCATCAAACAAAACCGCTTTCGTTGTCCATGGAGCCGGGGCCAATGGTGTCTCTGGAATTGTGTTCCCTGCCTTCACTTCAACATCAGAACGCAACGAGTAGGCCATAATATCAAGCAAATAGTTTACTATCTCTGTGCTTCCTACCCCGCCACAGTCTGCAGGAAGAGAAAGTAAGAATTCCCAGTTAGCCAAACCATTGGCTTCAATAGATTGCCCAGAAATACCAATTGTAGCTATTCGATAAATTTCGTCGTCTTTAGAGAAAAACTCATAGACCTCAACGTCAACAGAAGAGTTTTTGTTCGAGCTTATAGTACGAGTGATTGGCTGTCCCCATTGAGCTATATAGTGATAAAGGATGACAGACCTTCTAATATCGTTTACTAATATTTTTGCGTTGTCGCTCAGTACATTTTCGGCCATGGTTTACTTAAAACCTTTGGGCGTATCCCATAAAATTTGGCCATCACCCTAGAGGGTTTTTCCATATTAACCAAGCTATTACTCAAAACTTGCATTAACAAAAAAATCATCAAGTGACGTACATACAAGCTCAATAGAATCAGTGGGATATGAGTTACAGTTGCTCGCCATATCATGAGGAATGCGCACCAGTTTAGAGGATTCCAGACTATCTGAAGGACTTAGAAAATACGGGTCTCCTGAGCCGGCCAAACAACTTCCTATCGGAATATACCCAAGCTTGTATACTAACTTTCCAGGATAGGCGTTTAATGCCTCATCTATTATTTGGTCAGGTGATAACCACTTCAAATCAAGACCGATATTAGAAATATCTATATCTTCGCTCAAAGAAAAGCACGAATGAGATAAGGGAAAGGCTGTCATTATTTTAATTAGACCAGATAGCCTGTTATCATAATTCAGTTCAGATGAAAGCCTATTTACCTCATCTTCCGTGATACGCCTTCCACGTAGTAAGTGTGCTCTTGCTTTTAATGAATCCACAATTATTCTCATTCAATTAACACCTTGGCCAAAGGCCCATTTTTTCGCCAACCTTGACCACCCAGGTTTTTCCCCTTCCAGCAAGGTGGCAAAGAGCACCCCTCTTATATATCTGCCCTATGTAACTGCCTTTCATTTATTGGCCAGAAAACATCCATGTCTGATATTTTATTTATTGGCGTGAATTTATACTCATTATCGGTAAATGAAGCTGAGTTGGCAAAAGGCATGTTCTCGGGATTAGTCCATTCAGGCTCGGAAGGTGACTCACAACGGTTGTACAACCATACATCAGAGACAATCTTTTCTGTTTGATTGAGCATGTATCCATGAGCAACCCTCCCATCGTCCTCAATAACGACGGAGTAACCCGACTCTTTATGTACAAACTTATTCCATATTGTCAAATCGGCCACTATCCCACTCGCTTTTCCAGTAGGTTTTCTGCTCTGTCCGCCACTCTTTACGATCAATTTTAGAGGGTTCTTGTCCAGTGTTGCTGTGATTCTTCTTGAAGTTATCACCTAAGAGGCTGTCTCCTAACCTACGCGACCCGTTCCTAACTTTCTCCTAACCTCTAATCGCTTGGTTTACCTGGGCTGCAAGTCATTCCTAACCCCTCTCCTAACCTGGACCTCAACGGCTCCTAACCGGGTCGGGACCATCATAGCCCCACGATTCCGCAACAACCAAAAAGGAGCCAATCGTGGAAATCAAACACCTTAGTCAAAATGAACTGGCCAGGCGCTGGAGCGTCAGCCTGGGTTGCCTGGAGCGCTGGCGCATTGACGGGCGGGGTCCCGTCTACCTGAAGCTGCATGGACGGGTGCTGTATCGAATTGAGGATGTGGAGGAATTTGAGGAGATAAGCCTGCGCAAGAGCACTTCGGAGCGGCTTGAGAAGGGAGACGTCGCATGAGCCGGTATGCTACGGAGGAACTGATCGGGACGCCCGCCAAAGAACTGGCGGAGTATTCAGGGGAAACGCTCTACCGTCTCAGAACGGAAGCGTCAATCATGCTCGCCGCCGCCAAAGTGTTGGTGTCTCACCTTGATTATGCGCTGGAGGCCAAATACGGCCGGCGCGCTAAGGCGTTACGTCGGTGGAAAGAAGCCGATTCCGTGAGTTTTGAGGACGGCGCGGTGGATGTTCACGCCAGCGTATCCGAGCGTGTGGAATGGCGTCAGGACGCCCTGACGAAGATTGCGCGGCGCATCGCTGAGGCGGGTTGCGATCCCGCTGACTTTCTGGATATTACTTACTGCGTCAGCGAGGACAAGTACAACGCCTGGCCGCAGAGTTTACGACGCTCTTTCGAGCAGGCACGCATTCGTAAACCCGGCAAGCCGTCGATTCGTTTGTCTCTCAGGGAGGCGCGCTCATGAACCTTCCCATTATCACCGCCGATCAAAGGTTAGCTGAAAAGCGCGGCGTCAAAGGCGTATTGATTGGAAAAAGCGGCATCGGCAAAACGTCTCAACTGTGGACGCTCGACGCCCAGCGCACGTTGTTTTTCGATCTGGAGGCTGGCGATCTCGCTGTTGAGGGATGGAAAGGCGATTCCATTCGCCCACGCACCTGGCCGGAGTGCCGAGACTTCGCCGTGTTCATTGGAGGACCCAATCCGGCGCTTCGTGAGGATCAGCCGTTCAGCCAAGCCCACTTTCAGGCGGTATGCGAGCGCTTTGGCGACCCGTCCATTTTAGACAAGTACGACACCTTGTTTGTCGACTCCATTACCGTGGCGGGCCGTCTGTGTATGCAGTGGTGCAAGGGGCAGCCGCAGGCGCATTCGGAGAGAACCGGCAAGCCTGACGCACGCGGCGCATACGGATTGATGGGCCAGGAGATGATTGCCTGGCTCACCCATCTGCAGCACACACGGGACAAAAATGTCTGGTTCGTCGGCATCCTCGACGAACGCCTCGATGATTACAACCGCCGCGTATTTTCCCTGCAGATCGACGGTTCAAAAACAGGGCTGGAACTGCCAGGCATTGTCGACGAGGTCGTCACCTTGGCCGAACTGAAGTCGGATGACGGCGCTAGTTATCGCGCATTCGTTTGTCGCACCCTCAATCCCTGGGGATACCCCGCCAAGGATCGTTCAGGTCGCCTGGAGGCGGTGGAGGAACCGCATCTGGGACGACTTATGGAAAAGGTCGCTGGGCCCGCGAAACCGGCTCTGGAGCGTCTGGAATACACGCAGCCGCCCGCTGTCGATCAACTCAATGAAGCCAAGGAGAAAGACCTATGAACCAGGCATGGAACGACTTTAACGATGCCGATCCACAACAGTCCGCCTTCGATGTGCTTCCCAGGGGAACAGTTGTGCCCGTACGCATGTCGCTGCAACCCGGTGGTTATGACGACCCCAATCAAGGCTGGGACGGCGGCTACGCCACCTACTCAAACGATACCGGAGCGGTTTACTTGGCGGCGGAGTTCATCGTCACTGGCGGCGAGTACGCCAAGCGAAAACTGTGGAGCAACATCGGTCTGTATTCGCCGAAAGGACCGACCTGGGCGCAAATGGGACGAAGCTTTATACGCGCCGCGCTCAACAGCGCCAGACGGGTCAACCCAAACGATAACTCGCCCCAGGCGGCCGCCGCACGTCGCATCCATGGCTTCAGGGAGCTCGATGGGCTGGAGTTTCTCGCCCGGGTGGACGTTGAAAAAGACGCCAAGGGCGGAGAGCGCAATGTGATCAAGAACGCGCTGGAGCCTGATCATCCGGAGTACGCCGCCTGGATGGCGGGGGAGGTTCCGAATAAGACTCCGCCGGCCGGAGGAAACGGCGCGCCCGCCGCGCCACCAACAATGCAACCGGCGGTTGCCAGCAAGCCGTCCTGGGCGCAGTGAGGAGAACGTTATGACCGATATTACGCCGCTTCGCGCCAGTCATTACGGGGTGGTGCGTTTTGGAGATATGGAGTGCGAGGCCGTGGTGCTCTCGGACGGTAGCCGGGGCTATATCCAACGTCAACTCGCCCAGGTTCTTGGGTTTCGGAAAAAAAGTCCGGGTACGCAAATTGGCGCTTTTATCGCTGAATTTGCACCTAAGTCATTGTCTTTATTCGATAAAAAAGGGTACGCAAAGGTGCGTTTGCCCACTGGCCAGACTGGAACCTTCTTTCCCGCAGGGATTGTAGGTGAAATGGCCCTGGGAGTAATTGACGCGGCTTTGAGTGGGAAGCTACACCCCAAACGGCGGCCACTCGTTCCTCACTGCCGGGCGATATTGTCCGCGCTCGCCACTACCGGGGAGGTGGCGCTCATCGACGAGGCGACCGGCTATCAGCACCGCCGTGCGCCGAACGCTTTGCAGGAATTGATCGGCAAGCTGCTGCGGCAATCCTGCGCGGCCTGGGAACGCCGTTTTCATCCGGACTACTACCGCGCCTTGTACCGGCTCTTTGGCTGGACCTACCAGGGCCACGCCCAGAATCCGCCGTCCGTGATCGGACAGATCACCGCGCGCTGGGTTTACGGCCCGACGCTACCTGTGGAGTTGGTGGAGGAGATCCGCCTGCGCAAGGGGCTGTCGCAGAAACACCACCAATGGCTGTCGGAGCATGGGCTGGCCCGTCTGGAGACCCAGATCCACGCCGTGACGGCGATAGCGCGCAGCTCCGCCAGCTACTGCGATTTCCGCGGACGCTGCGAGGCGGCCTGCAGTTGGGGCTGCTGCCGAATGAACTTGGAGAGGCGGCCTGACCCATGGAAAAGCCTATAAGTCACACAAACGCCGCCCAAGGGGCGGCTAAGGAAAACACATCTCATGAAATGCCGAGTATGCGCTCGCCAGGCCAAAGGGTTTGGTCACTTGAACACACGACATCGGCCGGGCGAATCCAAGCGTTATCCCACCGACTGGCGGTTCTGCTCGGCGCGATGCCAAAAAGCCTTTCACGCGCTGTATGCAGACTGGCTGAAAGGGACAAAGGAGGAAGTCATGCTGAACGCCACCGACATTGAGAAAGCAGCGTTACGCGACTGCCTGAAACCCTTCGGCGACGCGGCGACCGCCATCGGTTTTGGCAAGCCGCTAGGCGCCTACTCTGAGGCGGAGGCAATGACGGTTGTCGAGGCGATTGTAAGTGGGTATGTAGCAGCGATGACTCAATACCACGAGTCCGCCCGCTATGCTCCAGTTCGCTCCCCTGCCCTGGCGTCAGAGCAAAAGGCGCACCTGTTTTCTGATTTGGAAGGAGAACTGCCTTGGGAGAAATCAGCATGATGGATTTCAACTCAACTGAAAGTTTCTCCGGACGGATTTCGGCGTTGGTCGATATCGGGCTGCGTAAAGTAAGGGATGAGCAAACGCCAAGGACCTACCTGGGCGCCTCGCGGTTGGGCGTCGCCTGCGAGCGGGCGCTGCAGTTTGAATACGCCCAGGCCCCGGTCGACCCGGGGCGCGAAACGCAAGGCCGTATTCTGCGGATCTTTGAGCGCGGCCATGTCATGGAGGACTGCATGCTGAACTGGCTGGAGAAAGCCGGCTTCACGGTTCTCACCCGCAATGAGGTAGGCGAACAGTTTGGATTTTCCGCTGTGGACGAGCGCCTTCAGGGGCATGTCGATGGCGTTATCGTAAGTGGGCCGGATGGGTTCGTTTACCCCGCGTTGTGGGAGCACAAATGCCTTGGCGCCAAGTCATGGCGTGATCTGGAGAAGCATCGTCTGGCCAAATCAAAGCCGGTCTATGCGGCTCAGGTGGCGGTCTACCAAGCCTATCTGGGACTGCATGAGGCGCCTGCGCTGTTTACCGCGTTGAACGCCGACACGATGGACATCTACGCCGAGCTTGTCCCATATAACGGCGAGCTCGCCCAGCGCATGTCCGATCGCGCGGTGAAGATCATCCTGGCGACCGATGCGGGAGAGTTGCTGCCGCGCTCGTTCTTGGACGAAGAGCACTGGGAGTGTCGTATGTGCGCATGGCGTAACCGGTGCTGGACCAGTGGGGAGACAACAGGATGATCGACTTTAATGAACCTGTAGCACGCCCCTTGGAAAACCGGGATCTCCATGCCGAACGAGAGGCGATTCGCGCTGAGCTGATCGCCAATCTGGAGTCGGTGCTGACAACGCTGTATCCAGCGGGTAAACGTCGCCGCCATCTGTTCTTGATTGGTGACGTGTTAGGCAGTCCTGGCGAAAGTTTGGAAGTGGTTCTGGAAGGCGAAAAAGCGGGTCTTTGGACTGATCGGGCGGAAGGCGTCGGTGGCGATATCTACGCCATGATTGCCGGGTATTACCACGTTGACGCATACGCGGACTTTTCCAGGGTTCTTGATCTGGCCGTCGAGTTGTTGGGTCGTTCTCGCACCCAGCCCACACGCAAGCGAAGCAAGTCGCCGCCGGTGGATGATCTCGGTCCGGCGACGGCCAAGTGGGATTATCTGGACGCGGCTGGAAAACTCTTGGGGGTGGTGTATCGCTACGATCCTCCTGGGCGAAGGAAGGAATTCCGGCCCTGGGACGCCAAGCGTCGCAAGATGACGCCGCCCGAGCCTCGTCCCCTGTACAACCAACCCGGCATCGCGCAGTCGGAACAGGTGGTGTTGGTGGAAGGCGAGAAATGCGCCCAGGCGCTGATCGATGCAGGTATCTGCGCCACCACGGCGATGAATGGAGCCAAAGCGCCAGTGGACAAAACCGACTGGCGTCCGCTGATGGGCAAGCATGTGGTGATCTGGCCTGATCGGGATGCGCCGGGTTGGGCCTACGCCGACCAGGCCTCTCAGGCGATTCTACGGGTGGGAGGACTATCGGTCGCCATTCTGACGCCACCGGAGGACAAACCCGAGGGCTGGGATGCCGCGGACGCACTGGAGGAAGGCTTTGACGCGGCGGGGCTTATCTCAGCCGGTCCCCGTATGCCAATAGAGCTCCATTGCGACGAGGTGGATTCGGAAATTCTATTGAGTGACGTCGAATGGGCCACGGAGGACGGCCTGGCCACAGCCTTCACACGTCGCTATGGCGAGGACTGGCGGTATTGCTCTCTCTGGGGCAAATGGTTGGTGTGGTCAGGCATGCGCTGGAACTCGGACCAGGTGCTGTTTGTTCAGCATCTTGTGCGCGGTGTTTGCCGCGCCGCGTCTCAAAAGGCGGACAACGATAAACGCAAAGGCCGGCTGGCGAGCGCCGCCGCCATTGCCGCCGTGGAGAAGATCGCGCGTTCTGATCCCCAGCACGCCTCCACACCGGAGGAATGGGATGCGGATATCTGGGCGTTGAATACGCCCGGTGGCGTGGTCGAACTGCACACGGGCCGGATACGTTCACACCGTCGCGAAGACCGCATGACCAAGTCGACCACCGCAACGCCTAAAGGCGAATGTCCAACATGGCGGAGCTTTCTGGCGGATGTGACGGGACAGGACGCCGATCTGCAGGCGTATTTGCAAAGAGTGGTCGGCTATTGCCTGAGTGGCGCCACCAGCGCACACGCGTTGTTTTTCCTCTACGGCACAGGCGCCAACGGCAAAAGCGTGTTCGTGAACGTGGTGGGAGCCATTCTGGGCGACTACGCCGCCAATGCGCCAATGGACACCTTCATGGAGGCGCGCGGCGATCGACACCCAACGGATCTGGCGGGCCTGCGCGGAGCACGCTTCGTGTCGGCCATTGAGACCGAGCAAGGCCGGCGCTGGAACGAGTCTAAGGTCAAATCCATTACCGGTGGCGACAAGGTTTCCGCGCGCTTCATGCGCCAGGACTTCTTTGAGTATGTCCCTCAATTCAAGCTGCTGATTGCAGGGAATCACAAACCGGCTATCCGCAATGTCGACGAAGCGATGAAGCGTCGGCTGCATCTGATTCCATTCACCGTGACCGTACCACCAGAAAAACGCGACGGTGGCCTGACCGACAAACTGCTTGCCGAGCGCGAAGGCATTCTCGCCTGGGCGGTGGAAGGATGTCTGGAATGGCAGCGCATGGGTCTCAATCCGCCCGCCTGCGTGAGTGCGGCGACGGAGGAATATTTTGAGGCGGAGGACGCCCTTGGGCAGTGGATTGATGAGCGCTGTGAGCGATCGGCGGAAGCGAAAGCGGCCTCTTCGGAATTGTATGCGGATTGGCGTGAGTGGGCTGAACGCGCTGGCGAGTATGTCGGCTCCATCAAACGCTTTTCAGAAATCCTCATCACACGCAACTTTTCTCAGAGTCGATTGCACGGGGGAACGCGCGCCTTTAAAGGGCTCAGGCTACGTCCCAAGTCGTTTCCACGCAGTTATTACGACCCTTACGATTAACCTTGGTGACGGATGGTGACTCTTATTCTGATTAACGCCTACACGCGCGTACGCGTAAGAGGTTATTCGATAAGCCTGTCACCATCCGTCACCACTCTCTCAAACGGAGATGGAAATGACCTTATCAGTATTGGCGCTGGATCTGGGAACACGCACCGGATGGGCGGCGAAAGGAAAGGACCACGCTATTGTCAGTGGCGTGATGAACTTTAAACCCCAGCGCTTTGAAGGCGGCGGTATGCGCTTTTTGAGATTCAGGCGTTGGCTGACCGAGCTGAAAGCGAATCTGGACGACATTGACGCGCTGTATTTCGAGGAGGTTCGCCGGCATGTCTCCACGGATTCCGCGCATGCCTATGGCGGCTTTCTGGCGACGCTAACGGCTTGGTGCGAGCACCATGAGATCCCTTACCAAGGTGTGCCGGTAGGCACGATCAAGCGGCATGTCAGCGGCAAAGGCAACGCCAGCAAGGAGGACGTGATAGCGGCCGTACGGAAACGGGGATTCAATCCTGCGGATGATAACGAGGCGGATGCCTTGGCGATCATGCTGTGGGTGCAGGACACACAGGAGACGGAATATGAAAACGCCTAAGCCCATTTACCGCAGCCCCTTGGGGAAATATCAGCCTGATCAGGGACCCGATCCCGAGAGGATCAAACGCGAGGGGTGGCGCAGTCAACGCATCCTGGTGATCTCGCCTGACGATGACCGGTTGAACTGGATAGAGAGCGAGCTGTTGTGTCGGATTGGAGAGCGCCTCTACGGCGCAGGGGAACCTAAGCATGACTGAATGGACATTAGAGCACGTGGCTGACCGTTTCACCGACGCGGCTATCACAGCGCAACGGCTGCCCCCTGTCCGGGTGCAGGGATACGCTAACAGCTGGCCAGCTATTCTACGCAAGCCCTGGGAGAACATGGGAGCGGAGCCTGTGGTGAAGCGATTGCCGCCCGATCCGGCCGCGATTGATCGCATGCTGGAGACCTTCCGTTGGGTGAAATGGTTGACCGAGGATCAACGTCACCTGGTGTGGATGCGGGCGGACGGCTGTCCCTGGAAAGTGGTCTGTGCGCACTTCGGTATGGACCGCACCACGGGATGGCGTCGCTGGAAGGCAGCGTTGTCCATGGTGGCCCATCATCTGAATGCTTCCGAGGAAAGGATTAGTTTTAATTAGTTATAAACAACTCCTGCGGAAAACGTAGTACTGGTGCGGGTTTGACGCCAATTCGGGGGCGTAACATCCGCCGGTTTTTTTGGTAATATTTGCGTTACCTCGTGACACGAGCGCACCTCCCCGCTATGGCTGCCGCCAGGAGATTATTTGGCCTATCTGGGCGCCTTTTGGGCTCCCGATGGGTCCTTCCTGGCCATGAGTCGAAGCGGGGGGCGTGAGCGCCGCGTTTGTTTAGCGTCAGCGCTAAAAACGAGGTTTGCAGGGTTTGCGGTTCGCAGGTCCGATTACAACGTACTTCCCTTTACCCGCCCGTGAAGCGATTCGCCGGCGGGTTTCTTTTTTGAGGCCCAGAATCTGAATTCTTTGTCCGCGGTTGGCGCCCCAAGCTATCCGCCATTGATTGTTCAATACCGGTCAGTGGAAGCGCTCATTCCGTATTGCAGAAACGCGCGTACGCACTCCGAGGAACAGGTGGCGCAGATCGCCGCCAGTATCGCGGAGTTTGGCTGGACCAACCCGATCCTGGTCGACGGTGAAAACGGCGTTGTCGCCGGCCACGGGCGCTTGCTGGCGGCGAGAAAACTAGGAATGGTGGACGTCCCGATCATTGAACTCGCGCATTTGTCGCCAACGCAGAAACGCGCCTATATCCTCGCGGACAATCAGCTGGCCTTAAAGGCGGGCTGGGACGAGCAATTGCTGCGTGTTGAACTGGAGGCGCTGCAGGAAGACGGTTTCGACCTGGACCTGACCGGATTCGACGCGGACGATCTGGCGGCGTTGCTGGAGGCGGAGGAAACCGAGGTAGTGGGTCAAACTGACGACGACTCGGTTCCCGAAGAGGAAGAGGCCGTAGTCTCCCAATCCGGCGACGTCTGGTTGTGTGGCGAACATCGCGTCCTCTGTGGCGACGCAACCTCACCAAATGCGTACGCCGAATTATTCAGCGATCGGAAGCAGGCGGATATGGTGTTTACCGATCCTCCCTATAACGTGAATTACGCGAACAGCGCCAAAGACAAGCTGCGCGGTAAGAATCGCGCGATCTTAAACGACAATCTCGGCGACGGCTTTTACGACTTCTTGTTGGCGGCGTTGAGCCCAACCCTTGCACATTGTCGGGGCGCAATCTACATCGCTATGTCCTCCAGCGAGCTGGACACCCTGCAGGCGGCGTTTCGGGAAGCGGGAGGCAAATGGTCGACGTTCATCATCTGGGCCAAGAACACCTTTACGCTGGGACGCTCAGACTACCAGCGCCAATATGAGCCAATACTGTACGGCTGGCCGGAAGGCGCACGCCGACACTGGTGCGGCGATCGCGATCAAGGCGACGTATGGCAAATTAAAAAGCCGGCGAAAAACGACCTGCATCCCACCATGAAGCCGGTGGAACTGGTGGAGCGCGCCATCCGCAATTCCAGCCGACCGGGAGATATGGTGCTTGACCCATTTGGCGGTTCAGGCTCCACATTGATCGCAGCGGAAAAGTCTGGACGCGTCGCGCGTCTGATCGAACTCGATCCCAAATACGTGGATGTGATCGTGCGCCGTTGGCAGGATTGGACGGGAGAAAAAGCCGTCCGTGAAGGTGATGGATCTTCATTTGGTAGTTGCTTGGAGGGAACGCATTCAAGGTGCTTAACGGAAAACGAGTGTCCCGAGTAACGAGCTGGGATAAATATGCTTTAGTTTCATTATCTCGTGTAGGTCTTAAAGGGAGAGTGAGACATGAAGCCAAACATCTTTCGCTACGTCGTTCGTGAGGATTATGGGAGTGCGCCGCGCCCCTTTGATGGGTATTGCACACTTGCTATTTGTAAGCCACCAATCAGGAAAACAGCAGAAGTAAGTGACTGGATTATTGGCCTTCGAAGCGGAGCGCCGAGCCAAGTTGTGTATGTTATGCAGGTCAATGAGATTCTTACTTTTGGTGAGTATTGGAAAGACAAGAGATTTGCTAACCGCAAACCGGGAGTGTCTCCAGTGCCGGATAATATCTACTTCTTGAATAGAAGCGGACAGCTGGAACAAAAGGAAAATCCTATTCACAATAGCGGTAACTACGAGACTGATGTCCGCGGCATTAATGTACTGGTAAGCAATAAATTTTGGTATTTCGGCGCGAACAGCCAACTTCTCCCAACAGATCTGATTCATCTTACACCGTATCCCCGCGGGTATACCGTGCATAAGAATCGGCGCGAAACGGATATAGAGTTTCTTAAAATTTGGCTTACGCCATGGAAGGATGGTGTTCATGGCGCCCCCATCAATTCAACTGATAAGCTCCTTGGATGGCTGGCGGCACCAAATAGCTATGCTATGGATTCTGTTGCAGACTCAAAAGAGAGTTGCGGTTGCGCTACTCGAAAATACCGCCCGACCTCGAAACCGGGCGGCTGTTAACAATCAGCTATCAATAGTCTCGCAATAAACCACATATCCAATCAGCTCAGGCAACCCGTAAGGGATGCCGCGCTGTACGCTGGTGATTCGTCCTATTGTGCGCTTCATCCAGCTTTTGGTGGTTGCCTCAATGGCGGCCTCAAGGGTAAGCCCTGTTAGTTGATTGCCCCGAAGCTCATCAGCAAAACGTCTTCCGTAGCGGCTATCCAAAAAGCTGCGGATGTATTCAAGCGGTTGCCCTGTTGCGTTTGAAATGGCTGTCATGGCCAGAGGCCAAGCGACATTGGCCTCCTCATTCATCGTTCCGAAGAAGCCCCAGGCGACGTTTTGGGTGGTGGGTATGGGTGTTGAGCGTTCCATCTTTGATTTCCTTTGGGTCAGTTTGTTGCGTCCCTAGTAACGCTTCATATGAGCGGGAAGCCAAGTTAATCCTCGGCTTCCGTTTGAATAAATCGCTACCCAAGTCTGGCGACGTAGCGAGGGTAATCTCCATGATCGGGGTTGATGTAGAGGTAGGGGCGGCCCGGGGCGGTGACTTCGATGCAAAGCTCACCGCCATGAACGCTACCCCCTTTGCCTCGCAGCCAATCCCGACGTGCGCTGAGGTGGTTGGTGAACACGTCAAACTCAATCGTCGTCATTTCCCGGGTTTCGGTAACGTAGATCCTGTGTTGTCCGTAACCGCCGACCTCGCTCAGATCGACCGGCTTCCTGGCGAAGGGCAGACGGACGCCCAGCTCCTCCACCTCAATGCTGGCGCCGTCAACGATGAGAGTGCGAGGGGTTCGGGTGATGGTGAGGGTCATGGTTTTCACTGTCTTTCTCCTTGTGTTGCGTCGTTAATGTTGACGCCCCTAGTAACGCTTCGTGTGAGCGGAAAGCCAAGTTGAATCTGGAGGGATAAGCGAGGTTTTTTGCGTCAGGGGCGGCGAACGAAAAAGCCGGCGACAGAGGCCGGCTATAAGCGTTCAGGAGGGGCGATCAATCAGCCGCCAACACAGCTTTAAGGCGATGTCCTCCCAGGGGGCGATAAGGCGGCTAGCGTCCGATAGCAGGCCGAGGAGATGAAACCGAATCAATAACCGGGCGTCTTCGTCTTCCTCAAGTTTGCCCAGATAGCGGGCAAGACGCTCATCTATCAGCAACCCATGCAGCTTGGTGATCGCGTCGCGCTTGGGGAGCGGTTCCGACATCAGACGCGTCAGAGCCAGGGCTTTTTCTTCGGTGTGTGGTTGGTGGATGGTTTCCATTAGGGCTTCTCCTTTTTGGGGTAAGGCGGCTGTGTTGAGCCGCCGGGTAAACGCTTGGATCAGGCGTCGATGATGCGTTTGCAGATGGCGATGGCCGCCTCGTCCCAGGTCACGTAGGAGAGGTGCAGGTTGTCCAGCGCCCGCTCAAGGTGAAAGCGCACCAGGAGGCGGACATCGGCGTCCTCCTCAAACTCTTCAAAAAAGTCAAAAAGGTCGTCGTCACCGGTGAGGTGGTAAAGCGTGTCGCTGGCGTCTTTCTTCAGCAGCGGCTTGGCCATCAGGCGTTCCAGTTTGGCGGCTTTTTCTTCGGTGTTGGGTTGGCTCCAGGTTCCCATTTTTTCGCTCCTTTTGGGTGGTTCGTGTGGCGCTATGAACGCTTCATAGCGCCGGCTTAGCAAGTGATTTAGAGCGTTATGGGTGATCGGTTTTTGCGATGCGATAAATGCGCTCGCCGTCTGCGGATTTTTCTGAGATCACGTTGAGTCCCAGCTTCTTTTTCAGCGCCCCAGAGAGGGTTCCGCGCACCGTGTGATTTTGCCAACCGGTGGCTTGGCTGAGCTGATCGATGGTGGCCCCTTCCGGGCGCTTCAGCATCTGGATGACAAGGGCCTGCTTACTGTTAGCGCGGAGGCGGGGTGGCTGGCGCTGTGGCTCAACCTCGTTGGTGTCCGGGATCGCTTCAAGGCTGTCCCCTCCCCTACTCGGTTTAGCGCGTCCCAGCGCCTCGTAGGCGGCGTCATCGACATGCCATGTTTCTCCCTCGGAGTGGATCAGGTTTCGCTGCATCAGGCCGATCAGCACTTTCTTGCGCGCGCCGCCTTTGATGTGGCTTGGAAACCAGTCGACGCGACCCTCGCGGTGATCGATAGCGTGGGACAAAACAGCGTGTTGTGTGGGCGTCAATGTGTGACTCATAAAAAGCTCCTTGGCGGGTGTGTTAAGACGCCGACATGAACGCTTCATTCGAGAAGGAAGCCAAGTGGATTCAGCGTTATTTTTTCGATGTGATTGATACAGCTCATGGGAATTTCCATTCGCGCCTATGCGCGTCATCGAGGCGTCTCCGACACCGCCGTTCGTAAGGCGATTCAGACGGGACGCATTACCCCCGAGCAGGACGGAACGCTGGACCAGGAACGGGCGGATCGGGAGTGGGAGCGCAATACCGAATCGCCCAAGGTCGGATCGCGCCGAGGCGTCGTCAAAGCGCGAACGCCCGAAGAAATCTCTAGTAACGGGAATGCCTCTCTTCTACAGGCGCGCACCGTCAATGAGGTGGTCAAGGCGCAGACGAACAAGGTTCGCCTGGCGCGACTAAAAGGCGAATTGGTGGATCGCTCGCAGGCGATCGCCCATGTGTTTCAGTTGGCGCGCACCGAACGCGACGCCTGGCTGAACTGGCCATCGCGAGTGTCCCCCCATATGGCGGCCCATCTTGGCGTTGACCCACACACTTTCCACGTGGCGCTGGAATCGGCGGTGCGCGAGCATTTGCAAGAACTTGGCGAGCTGCGTCCCCGAGTGGATGGATGATTTCGGGCCCGGATTATGACGGGGCGGCGGATATCGAACGGGCGTGGCGTGAGGGACTGACCCCAGAGCG
Organism: Hahella sp. HNIBRBA332; assembly: GCF_030719035.1. NCBI lineage: Bacteria > Pseudomonadati > Pseudomonadota > Gammaproteobacteria > Oceanospirillales > Hahellaceae > Hahella > Hahella aquimaris. The sequence continues at coordinate 7,145,685 of NZ_CP132203.1, read as the reverse complement.
ATTGCTCTCCCTGTCGGAGTGGGCCGATCACCACCGGGTCCTGTCCAGCAAAGCCTCCGCGGAACCCGGGCGCTGGCGCACCCAGCGCACGCCCTACCTGCGAGAGATCATGGATTGTCTCTCTCCGACCTCGCCAGTTGAGCGGGTCGTGTTTATGAAGGGCGCACAGGTCGGCGGCACTGAGGCTGGCACGAACTGGATCGGTTACGTCATACATCATTCCCCCGGTCCCATGATGGCGGTCTGGCCCACCGTGGATATGGCGAAGCGGAGCTCCAAGCAGCGGATAGATCCCTTGCTGGAGGAGACGCCGGCGCTGACTGAATTGGTCGCCCCCGCGAGATCAAGAGACTCTGGCAACACCATCTTGTCGAAGGAGTATCGCGGCGGCGTATTGGTCATGACCGGCGCCAACTCCGCGGTGGGGCTGCGCTCCATGCCAGTGCGTTATTTGTTCCTGGACGAGGTGGACGCCTACCCGGTGGATGTGGAGGGCGAAGGCGACGCCATCACCCTGGCGGAAGCGCGCACGCGCACCTTCTCCCGGCGCAAGATATTCATTGTCTCCACCCCGACCATCGCCGGAGCCAGCGCGATTGAGCGCGAATACGAGGCGTCCGACCAACGCCGATATGTCGTGCCTTGTCCCCATTGCGGCCACCCGCAGTGGCTGCGCTTTGAGCAGCTACGATGGGAGCGTGGCCGTCCCGACACCGTCGCCTACGTGTGCGAAGCGTGCGCCGTCCCCATCGCCGAGCATCACAAAACCTGGATGCTGGAGCGCGGCGAGTGGCGAGCGATGGCGCCCGGGCGCGGAACCAAGACTGCAGGCTTTCACTTATCTTCTCTGTACAGTCCGATAGGCTGGCGCACCTGGGCGGATATCGCCTACGCCTGGGAGAGCGCCGTCAACAAAGAGTCAGGCTCCAACGCCGCGATCAAGACCTTTAAAAATACGGAGCTCGGCGAGACCTGGGTGGAGGAAGGCGAAACGCCGGATTGGCAACAGCTGGCGGAGCGGCGTGAGGATTATCCAGTCGGCTGCGTGCCCGCCGGCGGTCTCTTGCTGGTGGGAGGCGCGGACGTACAACAGGATCGCATCGAAGCGTCGATATGGGCCTTTGGTCGCGGCAAGACAGCGTGGCTGGTTGAGCATCGCGTGCTGATGGGCGATACCGCGCGCGAGGACGTCTGGGGACGTTTGGCGGCGTTACTTGATGAAACCTGGAGCCATGAGGATGGCGCGCAAATCCCCCTGACGCGATTCGCATTGGATACCGGCTTCGCCACACAGGAAGCCTATGCGTTCGTGCGCGCCCGTCGCGATCCACGCCTCATGGCCGTCAAAGGACGAGCGCGTGGCGCGGCGTTGGTCGGATCGCCCACGGCGGTGGATGTCACCCAGGGCGGTCGCAAATTGCGTCGGGGCGTCAAACTGTTCTCAGTGGCGGTGGGCATCGCCAAACTGGAGTTATACAACAACCTGCGCAAACACGCGGACATGGCGGAAGATGGGGTCACTCCCGTCTATCCGGCTGGCTACATTCACTTACCCCGGGTCGACGCCGAATTCCTGCAGCAGCTCTGTGCGGAGCAGCTGGTGACGCGCCGGGACCGCAACGGTTTTCCGGTGCGCGAATGGCGCAAGATGCGTGAGCGCAATGAAGCGTTGGACTGCTATGTATACGCCCGCGCTGCAGCCTGTGCGGCGGGGTTGGATCGATTTGAAGAACGGCATTGGCGGGAGCTCGAAAAAACACTGCGTCCGCCAGATACGCCAGAACCTCCTATGGCGCGTTATGACGACAAGGCCGCCCTCGAAGGCGGCCTTGTCGTTTCTAAATCCCGATCCCCAAGTCGACGCCGCATTCAGAGCGCGTGGCTGACACGATAAGAGACCCATGTATACCCAAGAGCAACTTGATGTTTTGAAGCGGGCGTTGGCCACCGGCGAGCGCCGGGTGAGCTTCGGCGACAAAACGGTGGAGTACCGTTCGGTGGCCGAGCTGCAGGCGGCGATACGCACTGTGGAGGCGGAGATTTCCCGACACGCACATACGCCGCGGGTAAGACGGATTTATATGACGACGGGCAAAGGCGCCTGATGGCCTGGTTCGCGCGTCTGCGCAAAGGGCTGTTCGGGCAGACCGCGCCAACCTATGACGGGGTCGGCGGCGGCCGTCGGGCGCTCGCCTGGCAAGTGGGCAATCCCGGTGCGGTGGCGGCGTTGGCGTTCACCCAGAATGAGCTGCGCGCCAAAAGCCGGGATCTGGCCCGCCGCAATGTCTGGGCCGCGGCGGGCGTCGAAGCCTACGTCGCCAATGCCATCGGTGTCGGCGTCAAACCCCAGTCCCTGGTCAAAGAACCCCGTTTGCGGGAAGCCATTCATGAGCTGTGGCGCGACTGGTGCGAAGACGCCGACGCCGCCGGACTGACGGATTTCTATGGCCTGCAGGCGTTGGTGTGTCGCGCCATGCTGGAGGGCGGCGAGTGCTTGGTGCGGCTACGTTACCGCCGTCCAGAAGACGATCTGCCGGTTGGTCTGCAACTGCAGGTGCTGGAGCCGGAGCATCTGGACCCGACGCTGAATCAGGACCTCCCCAACGGCCATACCGTACGCGCCGGCATTGAGTTCGATCGCCTGGGGCGGCGTGTCGCCTACCATCTGTATCGCACGCATCCAGGAGACGGTCTGCTCGCCCCAGCGTCCGGCGCGACGGACTTGGAAACAGTGCGGGTTCCCGCCACCGAAATCCTACATGTGTTCCGGCCGCTGCGACCGGGTCAGATCCGCGGCGAACCCTGGCTGGCCCGCGCCCTGGTCAAGCTCAACGAGCTGGATCAATACGACGACGCCGAACTGGTGCGCAAGAAAACCGCGGCGATGTTCGCCGGTTTCATCACGCGCATCGGCCCGGAGGACAACCTGATGGGCGAAGGCGCGCCGGACGGACAGGGAGCCGCGCTGGCGGGACTGGAGCCCGGGGCGTTGCAGATTCTCGAGCCTGGCGAGGACATCAAGTTCTCGCAACCGGCGGACGTCGGCGCCAGCTATGCGGACTTCATGCGTCAACAGTTTCGCGCCGTCGCCGCAGCGATGGGCATCACCTACGAGATGCTCACTGGCGATTTGACCCAGGTAAATTACTCCTCGATCCGCGCCGGCCTGCTGGAGTTTCGACGTCGCTGCGAAGCGATTCAACACGGCGTCATTGTCCATCAGCTATGCCGCCCCATCTGGCGCGCATGGATGACTCAAGCGGTGCTGGAAGGCGCTTTGCAGGCGCCCGATTTCGCCAACCGTCGGCGTGACTATCTCGCCGTCAAATGGGTGCCCCAGGGATGGCAGTGGGTCGATCCCAAGAAAGAATTCGATGCGCTGATCGTGGCCATTCGCGCCGGGTTACTGTCCCGCTCTGAAGCCATCTCCGCGTTTGGTTATGACGCGGAAACCATCGACAGAGAAATTGCCGCTGATAACGCGCGCGCAGACGAGCTCGGTCTGACGTTCGACTCCGATCCCAGGCCAGCCGCTGCAGCGACCGACGCCGCCCCTTCCGATTCCTCCGAAGACTAAAACACATATGCCGATGATTCATTTAGCGTCCCGCTTGATCGGGACGCCGCTACTGATCGCCCGCTGCAAACTGGATGTGATCCTGGCGGTGGTGGGTGGTCGCATAGGACTGGCCAACCCGGGCGTGAGCCTCACGCCGCCGGCGCCGCGAGCGCGCAAAGACAGCGCGCCCGGCATTGCGGTTATCCCCGTGCATGGTTCGCTGGTGCGGCGCACGCTGGGCCTTGAAGCCGCGTCTGGCCTGTCTTCCTATGGCCAGATCGCGCAAAGCCTGGATGCCGCCGTGGCCGACCCACAGGTGGCGGGTATTTTACTCGACATTGATTCGCCGGGCGGTGAAGCCGGCGGGGTCTTTGAGCTGGCTGAACGCATCCGCGCGGCGCATGCCCGCAAGCCGGTCTGGGCGCACGCCAATGACTCCGCTTTCTCCGCCGCCTACGCCATCGCCGCAAGCGCGGGTCGGCTCAGCTTGTCGCAGACCGCAGGCGTGGGCTCGGTGGGCGTGATCGCGCTGCACGTGGACCAGTCAGCGAAAGACGCCCGCGACGGATTAGCGTACACGGCGCTGTACGCCGGCGAGCATAAAAACGATCTGTCTCCCCATGCCCCGTTATCGCCGGAAGCCGCCAGTTCTCTCCAGGCGGAAGTGGATCGTCTGTACCGGATATTCGTCAGCCAGGTCGCCCAGATGCGCAACCTGAGCGAGGACAACGTGCGCAATACGAAAGCGCGTCTGTTCTTTGGCGAAGAAGCCGTGTCGTTAGGGCTGGCGGACGCCGTCTCAAGCTTTGATCAAACCCTCTCTGAATTCTCCGATGCGTTACGGCGACAAGGCGCGATCACGCCTCGTGAACGTCGCAACGCGCACGCTTACCCCCGCTCGTCCAAGGAGCTTATTGTGTCTGAAGTCCCCCCAGAAACCTTACCCACTCACGTTGACGATCCTGTCGTGGAAGCGTCTATCGAGCCGGCTTCGCCGCCGGTGCAGGCGCCGCCTTACGCCCAGGCGCAGGCCATTGCCGAGCTTTGTTTGATTGCTGGCGTTCCCCAACGCACCGCCGAGTTTCTCGCCGCGGGCAGCAGTGAGGCGCAGGTCCGGCAGGTCTTGCTGAGCGCGCGGGCGGAGCAGCCTGAAATCGCCTCGCGCATTACAGCGGAAACCGGAACGCAGCAGCGCCCCGAACACAGCCCGGTTGTCGCCGCGGTAAAACGTTTGGCGGGAGAAGCGTAGTCAATGCCCGCCATTCACGAAGCCAACAATCTAGGGGATCTGCTCAAATTCGAAGCCCCCAATCTCTATTCCCGCGATGTGGCCAGCGTAGCGGTCGGACAAAAGCTGGCGCTGGGAGCGGTTGTTTCCCTGGATGCGGAGGGACGACTGAAAGCGCTGACGCCAGCGGCCGAGGGCGGCGATACGGCCGTCGGCGTTCTGGCCGTAAGCATCGACGCCACCAGCGCGGAGCGACATGACGCGCTTTTTATCGCCCGTCACGCGGTGGTCGCAAGTGATGCGCTGATCTGGCCTTCCGACATTACCCCCGAACAAAAAGCCGCTGCGATAGCGCAACTGAAAGCGCGCGGCCTGCTGGTGCGCGCGAGCGCCTGACGCCCCTCCAGAGAAAAAAGTTCATGCTGAATCCATTTGATACCCCCGCCTTTTCCATGGCCGCGTTGACGGCGGCCATCAATATTCTGCCCAACCGATATGGGCGCCTGGAATCGATGAAGCTCATGCCGATGCAGCCGGTTCGCACGCGCCAGATTATCGTGGAAGAAATGAACGGCGTGCTGAACCTGCTGCCGACCCTGCCGCCGGGCTCGCCCGGCACCGTGGGACGTCGCGGCAAGCGTTCGCTGCGTTCTTTCGTGATACCGCACATCCCCCATGACGACGTCGTGCTGCCGGATGAAGTGCAAGGCGTGCGCGCCTTCGGATCTGAAACCGATATGGAGACCATCGCGGGCATCATGGCGCGCAACCTGCAAACCATGCGCAACAAGCACGCCATCACGCTGGAGCACCTGCGGATGGGCGCCTTAAAAGGCGTCATTCTGGACGCCGACGGATCGGTGCTGTACGACCTTTACGACGAGTTCGATATCGCCCCGACCACTATCCCTTTTAATCTGGGTAACGCCGGAACGGCGGTTAAGGATCGCTGCATCAAAGTGTTGGCTCACATTGAGGACAACCTTCGCGGCGAGTTCATGACTGGGGTGCATTGCTTATGTTCGCCGGAGTTTTTCGCGGCGCTGACGGGCCACGCCAAGGTGGAGAAAGCCTACGAGCGTTGGCAGGACGGCGCGATATTGATTAACGACGTGCGCTCCGGATTCACCTTCGGTGGCATCGTCTTCGAAGAGTATCGCGGCCAGGCCAACGATATCGATGGCGCCGCGCGACGCTTTATCGCGCCCGGCGAAGCGCATGCGTTTCCGGTAGGCACGATCGACACCTTCGCCACACATTGCGCGCCGGCGGACTTCAATGAAACCGTCAATACCATCGGTAAACCGCTGTATGCGAAACAGGAGCCGCGCAAGTTTGGCCGCGGCACGGATTTGCATACCCAGTCCAATCCGTTGCCGATGTGTCGACGTCCAGGCGTCCTGGTGCGCTTAACCGCATGATCACACGCCTGGAAGCCTTGTATGACGCCGCTGATCGAGCAGGCCTGTTGGTTCGCGCAGAGTTTGACGGGGTCTCGGCGTCAGTGGAGTTCCGGGCGCCGGATGAGCCTGTGCTCGAGGGACTGGCGCTGTCCGCCGACTACGCCATTCGCTACCCAGCCTCGGCGCTTCCCACCTTGGCTATCGATGACGAAATCTGCGTCGCAGGCGTTTGGTATCAGGTGCGTGATATTCGGGCCGTGGGCGATGGCGCTGAACGACGGGCGGATCTGACCCGGTTGGAGCCGTACAGGTGAACTCCATTCGTGAACGCATTCAACGCACATGCCTGGACACGCTCAAGAAGGCGCTGACCCCGGTCCCGGTCTGGCGTTATCCCACGGCGCCGATCAATCGGGAAGCAAGTCCGGCCCTGCTATTGATGACGGAGTCGGACGTCGTCCTCGCCCGCGTCAATGACCGGGTGGAACGCGCATTGAGTATTCGTCTGGTGGCGATCACCCGCGGTCGGGATGCGTTTGAACAAGCGGATCGACTGGCGGTGGCAGCCCATACGGCGCTGATGCGCGACGCGAATGTGGGCGGACTGGCTTACGCATTACTGGAAATCGACGCGGAGTGGGATGCGGAAGACGCCGATGCCGGGGCTGTCGCACTGCCACTGCGCTATGAGGTGCGGTATCGCACGCATATCCATGATTTAACCCGAGACGGAAGCGTATTGTGACGTTAAAGCTCTTATGTCCTCACATCCATGCCGGCGTCGCCTATGGCCCCGGCGACTGTATCGAGGTCGATGCGGCCGCCGCCCGTTGGCTGATCGAGCTTGGCGTGGCTGAAGCCATCACATCGACGAAAACGGCCCAGGCCAAAGATCGCATTCCCCACCCAAAAGGAAATTAAACATGTCGTATTTCTCCGGCCAGGGGCGCGTCTATATCGGCGCGCGCGATCCCCTCGGCCACCCTCTGGGACTCAGCTACGTGGGCAACGTTCCTGAGCTGAAAGTGTCGCTGTCGGTGGAAACTCTTGAACATCAGGAATCCGTCAGCGGACAACGATTGACGGATCTGCAGTTGATCAAAACCAAGAAAGGCGAATTCGCCTGCACATTGGAGGAGTTGATTCCGTCCAACCTGGCGCTAGGTCTTTATGGCGTCTCCACGGAACAAACCGCCGGTACAGTGACCGCAGAGGCGCTGCCGAATCCGCTGAACCCGGGCGAGCTATACCTGCTGGCGAAGCAGAATCTGTCCGAAGTGGTGATCAAAGACTCCGGTTCGCCAGTTAAAACCCTGGCGCAGGCGCAATACCGCGTGAACGCCAAACATGGCTCCCTGACGGTGCTCGATAAATCCGAGAATGGCCCCTTTGTCGAGCCCTTCAAGGTGGATTACAGCTACGGAACGGCGCAGAGCACCGCCATGTTCACCCAGCCGCTGCCCGAGCGCTGGATTCGCTTTGAGGGACTGAACACCGCCGACGGCAATCGCGAGGTCGTCATCGATCTGTACCGGGTGGCGATCAATCCCGCCAAAGAGTTGTCGATCATTACCGACGAGCTGATGAAATTCGAACTTTCCGGCCAAGTCTTGGCGGACACGCTGAAGTCGGCGCAGGGCGACCTGGGTCAGTTCGGCCGTATTGTACTGTTGTAGGAGGACGCGTGGACACATCGGAATGGGACGTGCTGGCGCCGCCTGCACACACCCTGGATATCGCGGAAGAGACGCTTACGCTTTCGCCGTTAACCTTGGGCGAATTGCCCGCATTGATTCGGGCCGTGCGGCCTTTTATCGCCCAACTGGGCGGCGAGCCGGACTGGTTGGCGTTGTTCTGCGACCACGCCGACTCGCTCCTGACGGCCTTGGCGGTGGCGAGTCGGCAACCGTTACCCTGGGTGGAGGCGTTGGCGCTGGATGACGCCTTGAAATTAGCGACCGCGTTGTTCGAGGCGAACGCCGATTTTTTCATGCAAAGGGTGGCGCCGGGATTCGACCAGCTGGCGCAGCGACTGGCCGCCCGATTACCTGGAGCGACGCCATCGCCCGTTTGATTCGCGCGGGCCACCGCTACCCGGATCTGCTCACCTATACCCCCGCCCAAATCCAGACTTTTCTTATTGCGGACCAGCGTTATGAAAACGAACGGATGCTGGCGCAATTGACGGTGTTGAATATCGCGGCCCAAGGCGGCCCTGAGGATGTGAGTCGTTTGCGAGAGGCGTTGCGCCTTGCGGATTGATCTGGTCGCGGATGGCCTGTTGGATCGACGACGATTTAACGCCTGGCGCAAAGAAAAACGCCAGGCGGTGCATTCGGCGGTGGGCAAAGTCATGCGCGCTTCCGGCCGGGATATGGTGACGCGGGTGCGTGATGACATGCGTCGCGGTTTCTCACGCACGTCGCCGGCGCTGCTGCGTTCCGTGCGCGCCAAAGTGTATGACGCCAAATCAAACCAATTGCCCGCCTTGTGGGTGGGGTCCAAGATTCCCTGGCTGGGCGTTCATGAGCGCGGCAAGGTGATACGGGGACGCATGTTGATCCCTTTGCTGCCCGCGCATCAACGCATCGGACGCAAGGCCTTCGCGCGTCTGGTGGACGACTTACGACGGGCCAATCTCACCGCCTTCGTTAAGCGTCATGGCAAACTGATTCTGATGGCGCACAGCACGCCAGAGTCGTCACGGGTTTTATCTCGATTTCGGCGCGCCGAGCGTGAGCGAAGAGGCGTTCGTCGACTGACCCGCGGCGAAGCCATACCCATCGCGGTCCTGGTCTCCAAAGTCACCTTGAAAAAGCGCTTCGACCTGCAGCAGTCAGTGCGCGCGGAACTGCCCCGATTGACCGCGTCGCTGCGCGTCATCCTTAAACGACTCTGAGCATGGCTTCACCACGGGCTCAAATCCTTATCTCCGCCGTCGATGATACGCGGCGCGCATTCACCTCCGTCAACGGTAGCCTCTCACACCTTCGTGAACACGCCAATCAGCTAGGGGATCTGCTCTCCCGACTGGGCGGATTGATCGGGCTTGGACTGGGCGTGCGCGAGCTGACGGAGACGGCCGACCAATATAAGAACCTGCAGGCGCGACTCAAGCTCGCCGTCACCTCGCAGGAAGAGTTCAATCGCGCCGACGCCGAACTCTACGCGATCTCTCAACGCAACCGCGCGCCGTTGGCTGAGACGGTCACGCTGTATGCGCGACTGGCGCCCTCCGTACGCGCTCTGGGGAGGGAGCAAAGCGAGGCCTTGGCGGTAACGGAGACCATCAGTCAGGCGGTCGCCTTATCCGGCGCCTCCAGCGAAGCCGCCGCCGGGGCGCTGCTGCAGCTGGGTCAGGCGTTTGCGTCAGGCCAGCTGCGCGGAGAGGAGTTTAACGCGGTCGTGGAACAGACGCCGCGACTGGCGCAGGCGATTGCGGATGGCATGGGCGTTCCCATGGGCGCGCTGCGTGCTTTGGCGCAAGAAGGCAAGATCACCGCCAAGGCGGTCATGGATGCGCTCAAACATGAAAAGGCGCGCCTGACGCTGGAAATGGCGAGCTTACCGGATACGGTGTCGGGCGCATTGGTGCGCTTGAAAAACGCCTTTCTACGCGCGTTTGGCGAGCGGGACTCCCATAGCGGCGTGACCGCCGCACTGGCTCAGAGTCTGCAGTTTCTGGCGCAGCATTTGGAGGCGTTGATCGATTTGGCCGGCGTGGCGCTGGTGGCCGCCATCGGGCGCATGGTCGCCTCTTTGATGGCGAGTCTTGCCGCCACCCGGGCGGAAAATGCGGCGCGACTGGCCAGTCTGAAAATATTGTCGGCGGAAGCGGCGGCCCGGCACCAGAGCGCGTTGGCGGCGTTGGCCCAGGCCCGTGCGCAAGGCGTGGCGACCGCGGCCTTGGTCACGGATGTGGCGAAAACCCGCACCCAGGCGATGGCGGCGTCTTCCGCCTTTGCTCAGGCGGCCGCCTCCGCCACGCTTTGGGGACGGGTTTTGACGGTACTGCGCGGCGCGTTAGCCTTGTTAGGCGGCCCCGTCGGGGCCTTAGTGACGGCCTTGGGCGTGGCGGCGGGCATGTTGTACTCCGCCCGTGACGCCACCGTTCAATTCGGCGGAAAGACCGCCACACTCAAGCAGATTGCAACGGCGACCTGGGACCTGGTCACCGAGAAAATCGGCGCCGCCATCGACGCCATAGCAGAGCTGGCCAGCGTCGGCGAAATCAGTTGGCGGCGCCTGCGAGAAGCGGCGGATAGCGAATTACGCGAGCTTGGCGCAACGCTGCGGCGATCAGTGAATACGCTGCTGGGCGCCTTTACCGCAGTGGGACGGGTTGCAGGTGTGACCGCAGGCTTTCTGGTGGCTCGTTTTCGAAGCGCGTTCTCTGATATCGGCGCGCTGGCGAGCGCGTTGGCGAAAGACGTGGAAGCGGCGTTCCAAGGCGACTTTTCCATGCAGACCCTGAAGACGACGATGATGCGTCAACTGGGCGAAGTGGGAGACTACGGACGCCAGGTCTCACGGGAACTCCATGAGGCGTTTTCACGGGATTATGTTGGCGAGGCCACACAGGCGATCGCCTCACGCATTAAACCGGAAACCACTGAACCAGGCGTATTTGGACGCACCCAACCGGCCGCTGCGGCGCTGGGCGCAGAAGGCGCGCGGCTGACCCTAAATCAAGCGCGCGCCGACGCGGAACTGCGCCTACTCAAAGATTCGTTGGCGCGGGAAAACGCCGAGTTGGATCGCGCGCTGGCGGAACGTCAGCTGTCTTTGCGGGAGTATTACGCCGAAAAAACGCAGCTCGCACAGCGCGACATCGATGCGAACATCGAACGGGTGCGCACGGCGATACAGCGTCAGAAGGCATTGCTAAAGACGAGCCAGGACGTTGCTGGGCGCGCCAAGGCGCAAGCGGATCTGGTGAAACTGGAAGCGGAGCTGACCCTGCTCAACCGACAGCGGACGGATGCGGAAGTCGCCAATGCGCGTCAGGCGGCGCAAGCGGAGAAAGAGCTCGGCGACGAGCTTGCGCGCGTCAAAGCCGAGTTAAGGGAATTAACGGGCGTCGCCAATAACGCGGACAGACGCGCGCAAGTGGCCCAGCGATATCAGTCCCTGGTGGCGAGACTGCAGGCGGAAGGCGATCAGGAAGGCGCCGCCCTGGTGAACCGACTCATCGACGTGCAGGCGGCGGAGGCGGATTTGGCCGCCTGGGAGCAGCGCTTTAACCAGACCCTGACGAACATGAATGCCGCGGAGCAAGCCATTCAGTTGCAGCGGCAAGCGGGACAGTTGGGTGAGGCGCAGGCTCAACGCGAACTATTGGCGTTGCATCAGGCGACGGGAGAAGCGCTTACATCAATGCTGCCCAAGTTAGAGGCGGCGGCTTCCGCGATCGGGCCGGACGCATTGGCGCGGGTGCAGGCTTGGAAGAACGAAATCACCCGGGTGAATCAGGTCGTGGATGAGGTGGCGGTGTCCTTTGACGGCTCACTGCGCGACGGGATGGCGAATCTGTTCGAGTCGGTGGGCTCTGGGGCCAAAAGCGCCAGCGCCGCGTTTGCGGATTTTGGCCGTTCCGTACTGGGGACGATTCAACGCATGGCTTCGCAAAAGCTCGCTGAGTCGTTGTTTGGCGGTCTGTTTGGCTCCGTCGGCTCAGCCAGTGGTCCCGGCGCGATGTTGTCTTCCTTGTTCAAAGGCTTTGCCCAAGGCGGCTATGTCAGCGGACCTGGAACGTCCACCAGCGACTCCATTCCCGCGCGATTGTCCGCCGGGGAGTTCGTCGTCAATGCCGCCGCCGTGCGCCGTGTCGGCGTGGGTTTATTGCACTCTATCAACGGCCTGTCCGCCGGTCCGCGCCTGCTGGGCGGCGCCTTGGGCTTCGCCAGCGGCGGTTTGGTTCCCACTGGCGCGCGTCCGTCGGCGAGCGCTGCGGCAGGGACGCCCGGCGCGAATGGCGGCTCCGCCGTCCGCATCGTGAATGTCGTCGATCCGGCGATGGCGGCCGACTACCTCACATCCTCCTCTGGGGAGAAAACCATCCTGAACATTCTGCAACGCAACGCGGGCGCGGTGCGGCAATTACTAAGCTGAGACTTTTTTATGGCCTATGAATCCGGCACGGCGGGCGATTACGTCGACTTGCTGATGCGCTTATACCAATTCGTGACGCAAACGATGACGCCTGTTGAACAGCGTTGGCGGGCGCTGCGTTGGATTGGGTATAAGCGCATTTTTTGCAGCAGCGAACTGGGCGGTTATGAGGCCTTCAGAGGTGTTGACTCAGACAGCGCCAGCGAGTGGTTAACCGCACAAAGTCAGGCGGCGCCGTCTCATCTGGGGCTGGAATTGGTGCGCCCTCTGGAAGTGCGGGCATTTACCCTGAGGGGAGCGGGCAAAGCCTCGCGCTCCCCCAAATCCTTCACATTGGAAGGGTCGGACGATGGCGAGGTGTGGACCGCTCAGGAAACCTGGAATGACCAGAGCTGGAGTAACGCGCAGTTTCGGGAATACAGCGTCAGCACGCCAAGCATCGGCGCGAAAACCCACTGGCGCATTCTGATTCACGCCAATAACGGCGACTGGGGTTACAGCGGGCTGCGGGATTTTGATCTGTTGGAAACGCTGGAGACGTCCCGCATCAGCCATGGCGTCCCCGCGCAGTTGATTCTGCAGGGGCCAGGACTGTCCGGTAAGGAAGCCGTTTTTGTGGGCGTGGAAACCTATGCGTCGCCCACCACCGATATCTTCAACTGGCGTTTGGCGGGCTTTTCAGGGTTTGTCGAAGCGAATGGCTTCAGCAAGCAGCCAGGCGCATCGCCCATGATGGGGTTTCCTGTGTGGAATGCGGCAATGCCATACTGGTTCGTGGCCAACGGCCAACGCATTGTCTGTGTGGTGAAAGTGGATACGTCGTACATGACGTTTTACCTGGGCAAGTTTCTCCCTTACGCCACACCAGGACAGTTTCCTTATCCCTTGCTGGTCGCCGGCATGACTCCCACCGATGCATTGACCCGCTATTCGGATGGTTCGCTGGTTTTACCCTACAAAGGCAATCGCGCGAACTTCAAATTCCGCTTCATCGACGGCGAATGGCGTCAGCCAGAAAGCTGGCCCTGGAATAACAGCGTGATCACCCGCGACACGGAAGGCCATTATCCGCTCATGCCGATTGTGCTCAATGATCCCGCCAATACCTATGGCGAACTGGACGGCGTGTATTTCGTGCCGGGGTTCGCCAACGCGGTGGAAAGCACTGTCGTTGCCGATGGCGTCGAGCATCTGGTGGTCCAGGATGTGTTTCGCACAGGCGTACGCGACTACTTTGCGTTGAGGTTGGCGTAATGGCGTATGAAACCGGTCAGGTCGGTTCTAACTCCGCGCTGAGGGACGCCATGATGCTGTTTGCCGAAGCCAATGGCTGGCGCATTCAGGGGGATTCGCTCAGTAAAGGCGTCAATCATGTGAGTTTAACGTTGGCTGATCCCGACCAGGTGGTTGTCGCCGGCGCCAACAGCGCGGATTTCAGCGTCGATCCTTGTCCGCAAAAGGCGCGTATCTGGCTTCCCAGCTCCGCGTGGCCCGCCACTTATCACTTGTTCGCCCATGAGTCGCCCGACCTGCTGCTTTGTGTCGTGAATTACACCGTGTCCCGGCATCAATGGATGGCTTGTGGCGGCATTCAGAAGTACGGCGCCTGGGAGGGCGGCAACTGGTTTGCGGCGTCCCACTGCATGGCCGCCAAATCGACGAACGGGTTCTATTTCACGCCAACGCAGGCGGGAGAAGGCCAATACCGAGCGGGCTACTGGCGCTCACCGGCGGCGCCGTTTTGGAACACTCGTAATACAGACTCTCATTCCAACGGCTTTCAGCATTATCGGGCGAGCTTTCTGCACTGTCGGGTGGACGGGAATATCTGGCCCGGCGCGAACGCCAACAATACGGTCTGGCCGTCTTTTCCCCAGTACGCGCATCCCATTCAGATGCGGCAACCCAACAGTTGGAGCCAGCAATCGGTGATGACGCCGATGTGGTTATGGTTGCCACGCTCAGATGGCTACATTTCACTGTTAGGGCATTTGGAGCACTGGCGCAGCCTGCGGCTCAATTACTACAACGCCGGGGATATTCTCACGTTAGGGGGCGAGCGCTGGAAAGTGTTCCCCTGGTGGGAAAAAGACATTCAGAGTCCTAATGGCTCCTATGGCAGTTCTGCGGGATCGCGGCTCTCGACGGGCACGTTTGGTTTCGCCGTACGGTATGACGGCCCCTGACCATGACGGCCGTAGAAGGCTTTATCCCCGCGTCCTGTCACGGGGTATGGAACAACCCACGCTTGGCGCAGGCCATGGAGCATCTCGCACTGCCTGCCTGGCCGCCCGACGTGAGCGCCATCGCCAGCCCTGCGTCGACACGCTCCCACCTCAAAGCCGCCACGTTTACGCCGCGAATCCCCCGAGAAGGGGCGATCGCCGCCAGCTTTGGCGTGGATTGGTATCACAGGGTGCATGTTCTGCCTGAGCGCATTGACCTGGGCAGCGTGGCTTCGGTGCAGATGCGTGAGGTAGAAGTCTGGAATGCGCACATGCAGCCCCAGACGCTGGACTCCGTGGCGCGCGAAGCCGCCGAAGGCATGACGCTGACCGGGCCGGCTTCGCCTCCGACGCAGTTTGGCGCCTTGGAGTCGCGCCTCTATTCGTTGTCCGTGGCGCCCAACGGACCTCCGCAGGTGGAGGCGCAATTTCGGTTTCTATTTAGCTCGGATACGCCCACGTTAGGGGTGACAGGACGACGCATTGTCGGCTGGACGCTATCGCCGGACTGGTCTGAGCCGGTGATTGAACGCCTGGAGTGGCTCACTGACGTGATGCGCTCCCACTCTGGCGTGGAACAGCGAGTCAGAGTGCGGGCGCATCCTCGACGCATGCTGGAATACCGAGTGTTGGCAGGTGTGGATCGCCCCCGTGTGATGATGGAGAACCTGCTTATCTCTTGGCAAGCGCGCGTCTATGGACTGCCATGGTGGATAGACGCGAGTGTTTCTTCAACACCCATCGCCGCAGGCGTCCAGACGCTTTCCGTCGATACGTTGCACCGTGATTATGCGGTCGGCGGCTTGCTGACGCTCGTACACGATTTGCGTGCGGAGTTTGCGGAGATCGCCGCGGTCGAGCCAAACCAATTGCACCTTAAACGGCCCCTGGAGCAAAGCTGGCCCGCTGGAACCCGAATAGCGCCGGTACACTCCGCTCGCGTGGGGAGTAGCCAGAATCTGTCTTACGTGACCGACGCCATTGTCGCTGCCAAAACTCAGTTTCGGTTGGAGGAAGAATGCGCGCTGATTGCAATGACGGAAGAGCCTGACTACCTGGGCTATCCCGTGCTTAGGGTCCCGCCAAATTGGCGCGATGATTTGGACGCCTCGATAATGCGAGACCTTCGGGAGTTGGACTATCTGACCGGACGCCGAGTGGTGGACGACCTGACCGGGGTCGACCGACGTCGGCGCGTCCATCGCTGGCTGTTGGCGGGACGTCCCGCCATTGCGGACTTCAGGCGCTGGCTGGCGGCCCGGGCAGGACGGTTGAAGCCCTTCTGGCTTCCCAGTTTTCAATCAGACATCGCCGTCGTCGCGCCATTTGGAGCGCAGGGTGCGGCCTGGACCATCGATAACAGAGGTTACGCCGCAGGCCCCGCCGCCTGGGCGGGACGACGTGACCTGCTTATTCAGACGGTTTCCGGAGAGCGCTTCTATCGCCGTATTACCGGCGCCTCTGAGGTAGACGCGCAGCGTGAGCTGATTGCATTGGATCAACCGCTTGGCGTTTCTCTCTCCCCCGCGGATATCGCCCGAATTTCTTTTATGACGCTCATGCGCCTGGATGCTGACGCCGTCGAAATTTCCCACCATACCGATGCGCTGGCGGAAGTCAGCTTGCCCTTAATGAGTTTACGGGACGATCTATGAGTTACGCAGATCGAGAGACATCGACGGACGAAGCCTGTCCGGTCGAGCTCTATGAGTTTCGACGGGGCACGCGCGTCTGGCGTTATACCAGCGCCGCCAGGGATGAACGCTTTAACGCGTTTGTCTATTCCGCCATCGCACTCAAGCGCGGCGTGATAGAGCGCAGCGCGCAAAGCGGACGCGCAGGCTTTCGCGTCACCCTGCCTCGGGATGTGGCGGTGGCTCAAGCGTTTATTTCCACGCCGCCTTCTGAAGTGACGTTGTTGACGGTATACCGGCGACATCGGGATGACTCGGAGACGGTTCCGGTGTGGATGGGACGGGTGCTGAATGCGGAGTGGCGCGGCTCTGAAGTGGAGTTCAATTGCGAGCCTGTCTATACCAGTTTGCAGCGAACAGGCTTGCGTCGTCTGTATCAACGCAATTGTCCTCATGCGCTCTATGGCGCGGCCTGCAGCGCCAGTCCCACGGCGCATCGCATCAAGGGGAACGTGATGGCGCAGGAAGGCCCCGTCATTCACGTCGCCGCAGCGGCCGACTATGCGGACGGCTATTTCGCGGGAGGATTCGCCACCTGGTCAGCCGAGGGATTGACGGAAAAGCGCATGATCATCGGCCAGAGTGGCGACGCGATCACGCTGTCTACAGCGCCGCCTGGTCTTCGCGTTGGCGCAGCGGTGATGTTGTACCCAGGCTGCGACCACTCGTTAACGACCTGTGAGGCCAAGTTCGGCAATAGTCTGAACTACGGCGGCTTTCCCTTTATTCCCTCCAAGAACCCCTTCGGCGGCAGCCCAATTTACTGAGGACCTTTCATGCCTTGGATGCAAATCGTCGTGTGGATCGTCGCCACACTGGTTCAGTACGCGCTGGCGCCCAAACCGCCGCAACCGCCGGCAGCGGAGCTAAAGGACTTAGACGCGCCCACCGCCGACGAGGGGCGTCCCATTCCCGTCGTGTTTGGGACGGTGCTGGTGCGCAGCGCTAATGTGGTCTGGTACGGCGATTTGCGCACCACGCCCATCAAATCCAAAGGCGGTAAGAAATGACGTCGCTGACGGTCACCCACGCCGATATGCGGGCGTTGGGCTATTGCAATCGCGGCGGCCGCGCCTGGTTCGCTCGCCATGGGTTGGACTGGTCCCG
This sequence comes from Hahella sp. HNIBRBA332, assembly GCF_030719035.1. Lineage (NCBI taxonomy): Bacteria > Pseudomonadati > Pseudomonadota > Gammaproteobacteria > Oceanospirillales > Hahellaceae > Hahella > Hahella aquimaris. The sequence goes on along the minus strand of NZ_CP132203.1, from coordinate 7,128,358 downwards.
GTTTTTGGAAGCGGGATTGCCGGCGCGGACATTGCTGGCCACCGGCGATGTCATGGCGCAAGCGGTCGTGGCTCAGGCGCGAATACGCCGAGACGAGGAACAGGATGGGCGGTAGCAGTATGTCGGTCACCGTTGGGTATCGCTACTACCTCGGAATGCACTTGGCGATCTGTCACGGTCCGGTGGACGCCCTCACCGAAATTCAGGTCGGCGATCGCCAAGCCTGGAAAGGCGACCTCAAGCGTAGTGGGCGACTTCAGCTCAACGAGAAAGAGTTGTTTGGCGGCGACAAGCGTGAGGGCGGCGTCTATGGCTCCGTGGATGCGGCGTTTGGAGAAGAGACGCAACAACCCAATGACTACCTTAAAGCCGTCCAGGGAGATCCTCAGCCCGCCTATCGCGGATTGTTCAGCCTCATTCTGAGGCAGGTCTGCCTCGCCGCCAACAATCCCTATATCAAACCCTGGGCGGTGCGGGTGAAGCGTTGCTTTAGGGCCTGGTATCCCGACAAGGCGGAGATCCATGGCGCCGCCAATCCGGCCCACATCCTTTACGAGTGTCTGACCAACCGCGTATGGGGCATGGGATATCCCGCCATCAGTTTGGATGACGGTGGTTTTCGGGCGGCGGCCGATGCGTTGTATCAGGAAGGCTTTGGGTTAAGCCTGATCTGGTCACAGCAAAGTAAAATCGAGCAGTTTGTGAAAGAGGTGCTGGATCATATTGGCGGCGTTCTGACGACTTCTCCCACCAATGGGCGCTTTGTGCTGAAGCTGGTGCGGGCCAACTATGCGCAGTCCGCCTTACCGGTTTTTGGTCCGAACACTGTGATCGAACTGGAGAGCTTTCAGCGAGCAGCCTGGGGAGAAACCACCAACGAGCTGGTGCTGATCTACACCCATCCCGAGAGTTTCAAGGAAACCAGTGTGACGGTGCAGGACCTGGCCAATATCCAGGCCCAGGGCGCAGTGGTGTCCCAGACCCGACGATACCCAGGCATTACATCGGATGTGCTGGCGTCCCGGGTGGCCATGCGCGACTTAACCGCCGTATCCACACCTCTGGCGAAGGTCCGTCTCAAGGTAAATCGCAATGGATGGCGGCTGGCGCCGGGAGATGTGTTTATCCTCACCTGGCCGGCATTAGGCATTGAGTCACTGGTGTTACGCATCGCCGCCATCGACGGCGGAACCCTGACCCAGGGGGCGATTCATATTGAAGCGGTTGAAGACGTGTTTGGCTTACCCGCGGCCAGTTATACCTCCGCTCAGCCAACGGGATGGAGCGATCCTGTCCCAGCGCCATCAGCCTCCCCATATCGACGCTTGGTGGAAGCGCCATACTGGGACCTTGTAAGGTCGTTAAAGCCTGCGGACCTGGAGTATCTGGAGCCGTCTGATGGTTATCTGCAGACGTTGGCGGTGCGTCCCTCGTCCGGGGCGCTCAATTATGAACTGCACAGTAAGTCGCATACCGCGCCCCATTACCAACGGCGCGATCAGGGAGAGTTCTGTCCTTTCGCGGTATTGGCCGATGAGATTGGCCCTCAGGTAAAAACGACAGTGATGGTCATAGAAGAGCGCGATCTCGACTTGGTGGAGATTGGCGGGTACGCCTATTTGAACGATGAGGTCGTGGCAGTGACCGCGATGGACCTGTCGCAGCGCAGTCTCACCCTGTTGCGTGGCGTGCTCGATACAGTACCCGTGGCGCATCCTGCAGGCAGTCGCCTTTGGTTTGCCGATGGGTTTCAGGGCGTGGACGCTACGGAATATGCCGCCGGCGAAAAGGTGGATGCGCGCTTGCTGACGGTGACTGGAAAAGGAACCCTGGCGCTGGATTCCGCGCCTGTCGAGTCCTTATCGATGAACCGGCGTCAGGACCGACCTTACCCGCCAGGCAATCTGAAAGTTAACGGCGCCGCCTATCCTCACGTCATCACAGGAGCGTTAACGGTCTCGTGGGCGCATCGTGATCGCCTCACGCAAACGGTGGAATTGACGTCTCAAAGCATGGGGAATATCGGGCCTGAGCCGGGTGTGACTTATGTCTTGAGCGTGTATGGCGAAACCAAACGCCTGATTCTCTCTGTTCCCTCTCTGCAGGAAACCTCTCTGACTTATTCAATAGAGCAGGAAATAACAGATACCGGGCTGGGGCGTCCCAACGGGCGTCTGTTCATCGTTTTAGAAGCCACGCGGAATGGGCTCGCCAGTTGGCAAAAGCACAGCATCAGTGTTGAGCGGGCTGGATATGGCCTTAACTATGACCAGTATTATGGAGGGAATTAATGTCTGCACGTACTGACCCCAATCTTGGATTGAACTACGGTTGGAGCACGGGGGAATCGGGATGGGCCGCGGGGATGGACGCCAACCTTAAACGCCTGGGCGCGTTGGTGAGCTTATCCGTGAAGGGGCGACACCTGAGCGCCCCGCCTGCTACGGCTCAGGACGGCGATCGTTATCTGATTCCCGTCAACGCGACAGGGGAATGGGAGAACAAGGCCGGACAGGTCGCCGTCCGTATTCAAAACGCCTGGGACTATTACACACCTAAAACGGGCTGGCTGTGCTTTGTGGAAGAGGAAGCCAGGCTTTGCGCTTATACCGGAACGGAATGGAGCGCCGGCGTCTCACTCTGACGCAGACAGCGTCCCAACAACTTAAAAAAACGATCTAAACTTTCTTTGGAGTCCCCCTAATGACGGAGACAAATCTCTCTGTACCCGAAGATATCCTGCTGTTGCGACGGGAAGAACTGGACGAACTGCTCGATCATGCGGCCGAAAAAGGCGCCTTGCGCGTTCTGTCTCATCTTGGCTTGGAGAACGGTCATGCCGCTCGCGACATCAGAGAACTACGAGACTTGCTTGAAGCTTGGCGCGATGCTCGACGCACTGCCTGGCGCACGCTGGTGAAAGCCATGACGACCGGGCTGTTAGCGGCATTTTTGGTCGGTGCGGCGATTAAGTTGAAACTGTTTCAGTCTTGATCGCGCAAGGAGCAAACGATGATTGAGGCAATAATGATCCGCGATGAAATTCACTCGGGGTGTATTCTCAGTACGCTGACAGTGAAAGGAGCGACGTTTCAGATCCTTGAGCGGCCCTGGTTGGATAACCGGCCGAAGGTGAGCTGTATTCCCGCCGGCGTCTATGACGCGACCTTTATGGAGCGCTCCAGCAGCGGCAAGTACAAGAACGTGTACTGGCTGCAGGATGTGCCAGATAGAACCGGCATCCTGATTCACAATGGCAATATTGTCACTCACACCCAGGGATGCCTTCTGATTGGCGATCGCCGTGGCTGGCTCTCTGGTAAACCTGCCGTCCTCAACTCTCGATCAGCCCTTCATGCTTTCACCGAACTCCTCAATAGAGAACCACTGCGGCTGACAATTCAAGGGGAACACTAATGCTGGAAGGACTGCTGGCGCTGTTTTCCTCGTCAGGCTTAGGCGCGTTGGTGGGTATGTTTGGGAGTTGGCTAACCAAACGAGAAGAACGCAAGGATCAACAGTTCAGACTCACCTATGAGCTGAAAATGGCCACACTTCGCAAACAGGAAGCGGAGCTCCAGTACAACCATGAACTGGCGCTGGCGGACAAACAAATTCTAAGAGCGGACACGGAAGGGAGAATAAACAGAGATATCGCGGAGACCACGGCGTTCAAGGATGGGCTTAAAGAGCAGAGTCAAACTTATGGGATGTGGTTTGTGGACGCTATCCGGGGCCTGATGCGGCCTCTGATTACTGTCTATCTGCTTATTTTGGCGACGTTTGTCACCCTGAATATTAGCCGTCACCTCGGTGGGGTTAGCGCGCTGAGCCCTGTCGATTTAATAGTCCTATACAAAGAGGCCATCGCGCAGATGTTATTTCTGACAACGACGGCCGTCACTTGGTGGTTTGGATCAAGGCCGAGTGCTCTCAGAATTAGATAGTTTAAGTGGGATAATCTGTAATAGCGATATGTTTTGTAAGCGAGAAGCTAGAAACCGTTGGATTACTCAGGATGTAAGATTAAAATTATATTTGTCTTTAAATTTTAGAATTAATGTCAGGTTAATGGCAGATGAGGGCCACAATAACCAATTGCAATTATTTTTTTCTCTGAGTCCCAATGAAAGTGCACTCTTATTGTTTCCTTGGCACTATCCTTTACTCCAATTTTTAAATGTCGAAACATCGTAATTGGCATGTTATTGTAGTTAAAAGTACGCTTACTTTTTAACTGTCTGTTTTTCATGACTGTTTCTGACTCTTTTGCTGCAAACTCGCATTCAGAGAAGACTTTTTTTGCCTCGCACTCGGGTCCAGAACTTATCGCGTCATAATATTCAGTGCAGAGCCTCCAGAGGAGGTCAACTAATTTTTCACCATACTCAAACGACTCAGACTTTCTTGATGATGTCCAAGCGCTGTCAAGCACTTCAACGCGATTATTGAACACTTCATTTATGAAGTTTAATGCATTTTCTGGTGTTGTATTTTTAACCAGCTCTAGCGCAGTCTCTGGCTTTAGTTTTATTTCAACTTTTGCACCATGGGAGAGTGAAAAAACTTTCTGCTTGAGCCTAAATATTTCATTGGATTTATCATTCACCTCTTCTTCAAGCTCAAACCATTTTAAATATTCCTCGTCAATTTGAGCTTGATACTCTTTGTGGAGATTTTCGACAATATGATCATGCTCTTCAATTTGAGTAAAGGCCTCCTCTAGTAGGCTCTCCAAGTCAGTCTGAGTTTGAGCATTTTTCGAACTTTCCCTGAGGAATAGTAATCGATCTGCAGCACGTTTAGCCCTAACATCATGTGATGAAAAATGCTGTCTTTGACGGTATCCATTCGAAAAGTGAGTTATGTGTGAGAGGACTTCTTGGCACACATTACCTTTCTGACTTGCTATTTCATCTAAATCTACCTTCCGCAGTAACTTTGTCTTACACCAGCTACGCCCGAAGGAAGGGAATATAATGTTGATAGCACCATCCCAGGAGCTATACCTGCGGGTTAGTTTTTTTGCCATTAACCACTTGTCTGACTCAGGATTGCAAAAAACAACCTGAGCCAATCCCAATAATTGATTTTGTAGTTTAATAGGACTGACTACTGGTTCTTCTGAACCATATGTGCTAATTAAAACAAGAGGGTATCTTCTTTCTTCTCGCTCTATTTCGCTGAGAAAGGCTGCAAGACATGCATCGCTTGTCTCTAAGTTTTTATATTTTATACCAAAAGTGGATGATGATAGTTGACAGTTATTTTTTACATATTCTATCAATAGTGGCCTTGTAGCTGATGGAATGCTTCTTACCTGAGTGCTAATATCGCTAACTTCGAGAAGGAGGGTAAACTCTATATTATCTGAATTTACACGAATCCCAATTTCGGTATTCCAATATCGACCTTTCACTTCTTCGTCAGGATGCGAAAGTATTATGCTATATAACTTTGGAGGACGAGCGTCTGCAACAAAAGATTTAATTTTGTATTTCTCAACTTCGAACTCACTTCCTGATGTAAGTTCTTCTTTGTGAAAATGCTCCCTTGTGATCTTCTTAAGCCAGCCGATAATGCTTCCTACAATGCTGTCAAATGAGTTTTCTCCAACTATATTAAGTTGGTTGACATATACAAGCATCGAAAACTCCTTAAATATAGAGTTACTCTTGCATAACTTTGGGGCAATCAGGATAGAGATCTATTTTATATACTAGCTTGGTTTTTTTGATATCCACCATGAGCGCTTAATGAATGGTTTCATAATGTTAAGATGGGTTTTCATTTGTACTGCTAATACAATGTGCGCCGAAAGATTGTAGTATTTTATGTGTATTTTTAAAATTTTATGTTGGCTTGATGATAGGCATCCCACTTTAAATGCCCCCCAACTATACATATCTTTCTTACCTTCTCTTTTTTTTAATCTACTTACATATGGTTGTGTTCTCGCTAATTGCTTGCCGCATTTAGGCAGATCTTAGTATTGGTGTCTAGTTCAATACCCTCCAAGGAATCGATCAAACAGGGTCAGCTCTTTGTTGCTTCTTTCAAAGGTCAGAGCCGAAGCCCTGTAACTTTCATTCTCAATTGTATCTGCCTCCTCAATGACCTCTTCTAGATCCTGTATCAGCCAATAGGGATTTGCAGGCTGCGAACTTTCTATTTTTTTTGTTGTAGTGACCCACTCGTCTTTTAGTGTTTTTCTTTTCTCATGCAACAACGGATCAGGGCTCTCTTCCTGGAGTGAAATGCGATAGATAAATGCAGCGCTCCTTTGTCTTAAAGGGTATCGCTTATAGTGACCTATAGTGATCCATGTGAGTGGGCGTGAGGCGTCAGCACGAATGACCTTTATGGGATTATCCAGTCTAGTTTTGACACTGTTCTCGTCATACTTGGCAAATTTACATTTTTCCCCTTCTACGCCGAATTGCAACGTTGCATCAAGTCTTTCTAACTCTTCACCAAGAAGTATGCATACATCATGGGTTTCGTAGGGGAAATCAGCTGGTTCATTACCAGGATGAAAAAATGAACGCGCCTTTTTTTCCAAATAACGCAGATTGTATTGAAGGATGGTGATGTTAGGCGTTGTCACAGAGATTAGCCGGTGGCGATTGACCCTGCCTGCAAGCTGGACGATTGAATGTACGGACGATGGTTCAATAACCGCCCAGTCAAAGTCATGATCTCTTCCCACTTCTTCAATTGGCGTCGCTACAACAATAAAGAGGATGTCATCACCCGGGGTCTTAGCGACTCGATCTTGGATGTCTGGGTCGCTAAGTAATGCACTGTTACTGCCATAAGTCTGTTCTGGGTTGCGCTTAAAAAGTCTGTCTAGCGCTTGCTCCTTCCGAAACTTCCTTAGTGGCATGTCAACTGAGTGGTATGCTGTCACGTGAATACACGGATGTTTGCCAAGTCTTCGGGCAATCTCAACACATGTTTTTACTTGCGCAACCCGAACTATTCCGAAGGAAACCCTCTTACCCGCGATATAGTTCCACCTATGGTTTTTATGCATCTCAAACACTGACTCTTCGATAGCATGGCAGAAAGTGTCAAATGCCGGGCTAGGACTATTGGGAAGTGGAATTTTTCTAAACGTCGGCATTCGATATATGGGTTGCTCGCTGACGCGCCGCATTTGAGCTTGCAATCGGTCGCGATAAGCGTCGTTAAAAGCACATTTATCTTTCAATATGACGGAATGCGGATCTAAGTGATTATCCAGGAATGCAACGCGTACTTCCGGTGTCGCGTTGCGCAGCGCCGCGTACATTTCCACACCAGACTGGTATGCTTCAAACAGTGCATTTGCCACCGGCTCAGCTAACGTCGCACTGGAGGCTATGATATTGCGTCCGAAAAGCGCGGACATTTGAACGACTCGCAATACCGACACCAGTGATTCAGGGTCATAACTGTCGACTTCATCCAGTATCAAGTCACTGCTCGCAATGCGTAACAAAGCTTCTGCGTGATGGCCTTGCTTGCTTAAATCTCCAGCGTTTACCAGGTAGTCCATCGTTGACACCAATACAGGAGAGCCCACCAAATCACTCAAATGGGGGCGATTAAGAAGTAAGGTTCTTAACCACGCAGGATTTTCTGCTACTCCACCTGTCGTTTCGTACTCCAATTCAAGCTCGTTATCCTCGTCATACTTCATTCCAGCGTCATGTAACGCCTCTGGCAGGCGGTCTCCTATCACACAAGCCACTTCGTCCTCTCCCAGCCCCAGTTGGCTTTTCAGCGCGGAGTGAGTTTGTAATGTGAGTGTGCGTAGATTGAATCCTGCGGCAATTCGAAGGGGCTCCTCTTCTGGACGTAAAGCGGTTAATGCTTTCACGTTCATTCTCGTTTTCCCGGCGCCGGTTCCGGCAAGATTGAAAATCAGCGTGGGTATGAAGTTTTCCGATAGATTACAGAGATGGCTAACTGCGACATCTTGCCAACTAAAACGTTCTGAGCAAGATGGTGAAAGTATCTGATCGCGTGATTGTTGAGTGACTCCAGGCAGCCCTGAATTTACGAAGTAATGGACATACTCTGCAGCGCGCATTCCAACGTTACTTAGGTGCCACTCTAGCGATTGATTGAGTTCGCAAGCTCTCTGCTTTTTGGAGCTTCTGCTCCTTCGGAAGGACTGAAAGTTAAGGGATTTTGTATTCGCAAATAATGATGATTTTTTTCTTAAATTTGGCGCTGGCGTCCTACTGGAAACCTCGTGGTCAGCTAGGATCAGGCCTGCTCTGGATATAATCGCAATAGCTCTCCAATAGGAAGGGTCATCCTGTCGATCAATATGCGCCTGCTGTAAACGCTCGGTAAGTCGAGCCAAACGACCCAACAGCGCCATATCTATGTCTGCTGCTGGTTCAAACAAGCTATCATCATCTCCCATACCATTCAGGCGCTGAGTATGCTCCTCATTCGTCGGAGTATCGCCGCTATTCTTGGGCTCAGATGGACCCAGCAAGCTATGGTGAGTAAGAACTATAAAATCCAATGCATCGAAAACACTGGAAATAGGTTTGAATGTTGTCCCAACTTTGAAAGGCATATCATTTTTCGCAGGGTCGTCTTTCAGGGACTGCCATGCAATGCTCCAATCAAATAGCTTTAATCGTCTCATCCATTGATAGAGCTTCATTGAAGTCCATTCGTGACGGGTGCGATCTTTAATGATCACAGAGTTTTCTGTCAGCGCTTGGTGCAGTTTGTGCTGAAAGTGGCGTGACGCCTTGCCCACATCGTGATCAAACCCACCTGCTTGGGCGACCAGACAGGCAATTTTAGCCCATGGAGGAAGTTGAGGCTTAGCTCGGCTGCGCGTACCGATGGCAGCCTCACCTTGAGCTCCAAAGGTGCTCGACTTGCCCACCGTCCATAGCAACCGCATCTGTTGCATCCCTTTATTGCGATAACATGCGACAGCCGTATGGCGCGAAGCCTGACGCCGTATTACCAAGCGGACATCATGTAAAGCCTCTTCGGTAATAGGCGTAACCCAACAACGGTCCGCAATTCTTATCGCATATCGATCAAGTATCGCGCGAGTGCGCTTTAAGGCTTTTTTTTCACATTGTGAGACAAAAAGTACATGCATAACTAGGACTGCTTCTGTAAATCCACCACAGGAGGCCAGATAATATGGTCCGGTTGGTTGTTAGCTTTATCCATATAGCTACGCTGAAAGTCGAAAAGAGCGTCCTCAGATAGCTGTATTTCTCCTCCGCTATTTAGACCTAATTCTTGTCTCAGAGCGGTGCATTGATCAGGAGTCAATCTGGGGTCCAGCTTCACGAGGTATCTCGGCGTCGCTGAGTGACCGGTTTCTAGTAATAAACTCTTAGGTTTTTCTCTTTCTGAGAAGGCCGCTTCCAGTATTCGCGCCACTACAAATGTCTTTACTTTAAACGAAAGATCTTCGAGATCATGGGCTCTGATCCTCCATTGCCCGCGAAATACTTCAAACGCGACTGGCACAATAGTTCTCCATCGTCCCGACTCACCAATGCGCAGCCCGACGTAACGAATATCCAAGGGCCTTTTTTGAATTGTTGCTCTGATTATTTCATGGGCTGTGTTGGAGGTGACTTGTACAGGGTTGCGTAGAATAACTTCTATTATCTGAAGCTCATCAGGGACCCTCAGACCGATCAATGCAAAATTGTAGGGGTCGATTTCTAACAATTTGAGCATGGTGAGAGCGCTGGCGTCGCGAGGAATTGGCGCACGTAAGGCTATTTCTATGTGCTTTGGCTTTCTAACCAAAACACTCTTCCATTCTGCTCTAGAGAGAGCGTACTCCATGACCCGATTAGCTGTAGGTGGACTCAATTTGCAGGCGTTCACAATGTCTTTTCGTGTGACCCGCCCCCACCATATAGCCCTTCGAAGGATAAATTTTGCAGGGTTATCGTAGTTATTCATAAAAACGTATCATCCTGACGCGTTGTCTGGGTTGTGGGGGCTCTTTTCAGAGTTTAGTGTCCATTTGGTCAATATCAACGTGGACCGACTATATGGAGACTCCAGATGAAAGTGAAGTTGAGCTTCTTTGCGACTGGATGCAGTCAAACCTTTTCCATTTCTCAACTAAAACAATAAATTCCAATGCAAGCTCGGGCGGGGTCAGACTAACTTCAGCCCACGCAATAAACCTGCCATATATTAGCGTGCGTACCTTACTGGCTGAGGGAAAGGAAATTGGGTTGGACTATGTCGGTAACGCCAGTGTCCATGCCGGAAAGTTTAAGCGAATTCGTCAACTACGGCTGGAGGCGCCGGGACCTAGTACTGATACTGAGTCTGCGCGCCAAAGAATCGCTGAGAGCTACAAGTTAGCAACTCAAAGCTTCCTCGAAGATGGCACTGACTCAATTAGCCCGCGATTAAGACAAATACTGATCCCGATGGAGTCGGATTATGTCTCGTTGACGCCCCTAGGCTCTGCAGGACTGTGCGAATACATATCCACAATTTCTCGCTGCCGAGATGATATTCGGAAGCAACAGGAAAAAGAGTATGAAAATAGTAGCGGGGGCCAGAAAAAGCGAACAACTATTCGGTATGACGCGCGCGTAAACTCTTTTTCCATAGGCGGAAGTAATCCGCAAAATGCTGGAGGAAGAGTGAGATCTATCCGTCCTTTCGTGTTTAGTGATGTCCCAAGGACGACACCAAATACGAGGTTAGCTTTCCGCCTCTTTTATAAAGGCTTTAAGCCATTTATACCCAAGATTATGGTCTCGAGTTACGCAACTTGGCTGTTATCACGAGTGAAAGAGGGAAGCATGATCAACGCTAGGCTACAGGAAGAAGAGCGAAGCCTCATAAAGGCCTTGTTAAGCGCTATGGAAAAGCAAGCGGATAAAGCCCGTCGCGTTCTAAATGCTTACCAGAAAGATTTGCCATCCATTCAGAAAAATTTAGAGAACGAGAATTCCTATTTCCTGAGTAACGGCTGGTTAGACCCTACCAAGAGATCGCCATATTGGCGAAAGGAGCGGGCGAAATGGCTGGTAGGTCAATTGAGGGAGTCGAAACTAGAAGACAAGCGAACCGGGGATATTGTTGGCTTAGGGCTATCTCCAGCTGATCAACATCGATTAATAAAGCTGATAGAGGGGATGTGAGCTATGCGATATGTCGTTATCCCCCAAATTGAAGTCCAACGGGCAAATGCATTGGCTACGCCTTGGTGCGTTTCTCTTGCTCCTGTTTTCGCCTGTACGATGCTTGGCCACGCATTAGGAAGATTCCTTGGTATCCAACCTAGTGCAGTTGGCGTCCTTCATATCGACGCCCAACTACTCGCGGAGTCTGAACTACCTAAGGGTTACGGCTGTTATCCTCATCAGTTCCGCGGTGCAACTTATATAGATAAGAAAGACTACAGCTCAAAAAACAAGTACGCCATTTCTCTTCAGCCGACAGCCTCCATGAATTTAACCGTTTCACTGGTGCTTACATTTAATGACGAATGCCCATCCGGTAGTGATGTTGAGCGTGCATTTCAGCGCTGTCGGTTGGCGGGCGGTGTCATCATCCGCCATGGGCGTATCTCAATTTGCGAGTCTCTGAGTGATGATGGCGGCGTTTTCACGTTATTACGTTCGGGTTATTGGCTGTTAGACCGGAGTGCTGAGTTAGTAGCAGGGGAGCAAGGGCGTGTAGAAAATCTATTGCGATTGGTTAATGACTCTCCTGGCTTGGATGAAAATAAACAACCTATAAAAAAGCGCTGGTTATCCCCGGCAGTATTGGGGTATGCGGCCATCACTAATTTTTCTCAAAGAAAACTTGTTCGCGAAAATAAACTTCACGCTTTCGCAGAGCCATTAGTAGGGTTAGTCGAGTATGTCACTGCCAATCAAGTTGCTACATCTAGTGACCTATTCTGGCGGGGAGCGTGGACTGACAAAGATGTGTTTACTGTGACGGCTCTCTCTGCCAATCAAATTAATAAGGGGCACTAAATATGACTCACACTACGTTTAATAAATTGCCTGCCGTATTAAGTTTTCAAAGAGGGGTAATGATCTCCGATGCTCTGTTTTTTAATCGTCTGGAAAACGGTGATGAAACGCAGCTGATGGTGGTGAGGCATGGTATCCGTGGCACGCAGAACGTGAACTCGGATGCAAAGAAAGAGGTCAGCAATATTCAAATTACTGAATCCGCCAAGACTTCAAGAGACGCTGTCGGCGTTTCCGTTAAGTATGACTTTCGAGCTCAACCATTATCATGGTCATTGTTTGCCTGCGCAGGCGAGAAGCATCAGGAACTAAAATCAGCGTTGGATGGTTTTATTGATCGCGCTACCACAAGCGAAGGCCTCCAGGAAGTAGCGCGGAGATACGCAAGAAATATTCTCAATGGGCGGTGGCTATGGCGAAATAGAATGCTTGGAGCCTCAGTGAGGGTCAAAGTGTCAGAGCACGCATCAGAGAATGTGATTGCCGAAGTGGATTCTCTCTCTATCCCCTTACATCACTTTGATCAATATTCAAAGGAAGAAACGACAATCGGAAGTCTGATAGCTGAGAATTTGAGCGGAAAAAACGTTAACTCTTTCCTGGTAACGGGGATGATTAGCTTGGGCTTTAAGGGAGCTGTCGAAGTATATCCTTCTCAAAACTATATTGAGTCAAAGCCCAGAGGCTTTGCGAGATCACTATATAAACTAGGTGTCCCCGATCCTGTCTATAAAGGCTCAGCTGGCTTGCTCGAACTTAATGATATCCGATATATGGGGCAAGCGTCTCTGCGCGACCAAAAGGTTGGCAACGCTTTGCGAACAATCGACACTTGGTACCCTGAATATGATCTACACCAAAGACCTATTCCAGTTGAACCGCACGGTGCGAATTTGGATGCTCAGGCCTTTTTCCGAAGAGAGGGCGCCGCTCGAAAGGCTTCGGCTTTCGAGTTACTGAAAAGGATCTCTTTGCTGGACCCAAATACAGACGATGGAATGTTTATGATCGCTAGCTTAATTCGTGGAGGGGTCTTTGGTGAGTCTGAAAACAACGATTCAAGAAACAAGGCTGCTAAGTAGTTTGGAGGGTGACTAGAATGCTTCCACTATTCTACAGCAATATTGAGTTACGCAGTGGGTGCGGCATTGCCCCACCCATCCTTGCTGGTTATGTGGTAGGAGTACTACACCGACACTACGCGAGTCATCCAGATTGTTACGCAACAGGTTTTCCTGAACTAAACGATGGAGATAGGCCATCACCAGGAAGCGCTATAAGGGTATTTGCAGAGTCCAGAGATGCTTTGGATGCTGCTCTGGATGCTCTTGAGGGTGAGCGGCGTCTGAGTGGCTTAGCTATTTCTGGCAGGATTCGCGCTGCACCTAATCAGTGGGAAGGGCCTTGGGTTGAGTACCGACGCCACCGCATTCCCGCACGGGTTGGAAAAAGCGAACAGCATCAGGAAAGCCGATTGCGCCGGAGAGCTAAGCGATTGGCGGAATCGCAAACGCTGCCCTACTTAATGTTGACCAGTGCGTCTAACTTGCAGCGATTTTCGATTCATATTCAGTCGATAACTTATGAGCAAAGCGCCGTGTCGTCTAACAAGCCTGATGGTTATGGGTTGTCTAGGGTCAATTCAAGAGTGTTGCTACCTAAACTCACATGAAGACTTCCGATAATAATCAATTAAAAAAAGTTCGCCCTCGTGCAGTTATGCTTTCTAAGAGGGCGAACGTTTTCTACCTTGAACGCGCCAGAGTAATGCAGGTTGACGATCGTGTGGTTTACCTAACGGAAACTGGAGCAGAAATTGAGAGCATGTTCAATATACCGGACAAGAACACGGCCTTTCTATTACTAGGCAAAGGAACGTCAATAACTGACGCTGCTATTCGCAAGTTTGCCGAATCGAATGTCTTGGTTGGTTTTTGCGGAAGCGGCGGCTCTCCGTTATTTGGCGCGTTAGATATCACATTCTTGGCTCCACAAGATGAATACCGGCCCACTCAGTACATGCAAGGCTGGATGAGCCAATGGTTGAACGAAGCTCAGAGATTAGCTTTGGCGAAAGAGTTCCTTATGGCTCGAGTTAATTGGACATTAGAGCAATGGGACGCCCGTGGTTTGGTTGCGCCAGATAGTCTGATCGACCGTTTTGAGAGAGGCATCAGACAGGCGCAGGATACCCCGCACTTATTAGCGGCGGAGGCTATGTGGGCGAAAGACTTATATAAGCTACTAGCAAGGCAGTTCAAACTTGAGTTTCGTAGGGAAGAAGGAAAGCGTTCAAAGGAAACCATAGCGGATGGTGTGAATGGATTTCTAGACCACGGGAATTATATTGCTTACGGCTATGCTGCTACTGCATTGCACGGGTTGGGAATTCCATTTGCTCTACCTGTTCTTCATGGGAAAACACGGCGAGGAGCTTTGGTATTTGATGTGGCGGATATTATAAAAGACGGTCTAGTAATGCCTCTGGCGTTTGAGTACGGCAGCAAGCGATCTAAGGATAATGTATTTCGTGCAGACCTAATTCAAACAGCACAAGAGAAGGGCGTTTTGGACTTCCTGATGGGGTTCCTTTCTGAGGTGGCAGTTAAAACCAAGTTAAGTCAGTAAGCAGGCAAATCGCACTATGTGGTTGAATAGTAGGCAGTAAATTCATAGAGTACGCCTCTTTTTCTCCCCTAATAAGGACTGTTATGGGCTCTTCTTTAATTGACGGCGTTAAACACCATTTCTCCAGCCTTTCTGATCCTCGTCGAGAGACGCTCAATATGCGGCATAATTTCTATGATGTTCTCACCATCGCGCTCTGCGGGATCATCTGTGGGGCTGACGATTGGGTTACCATCACTCGGTTTGGCGACGCTAAAAAAGAGTGGTTTGAGTCTTTTCTGGAGCTGCCCAACGGCATTCCCTCCCACGACACCTTCAACAACATCTTTGCGAAGTTAGATCCCGAGGCGCTAGAGATAAGCTTTCTATCCTGGGCTTCGACGCTGGCGGAGCAGATTCCAGATGATCAGATCGCAATAGACGGCAAAACGTTACGGCGCTCATACGACCGATCCTCTTCCAAACCCGCCATTCATATGGTTAGCGCCTGGTCGACAGCGAACGAACTGGTGTTGGGACAGGTGAAAACTCAGGAGAAGTCCAATGAGATCACTGCTATTCCTAAACTGTTGAAGGCATTGTCATTAAAAGGAAGTCTCGTCACCTTGGACGCGATGGGATGCCAGCGGGAGATCGTGAAGCATATCCGTCACGCGGAAGCAGACTATTTAGTGGGTGTGAAGGAAAATCAGGCCTCATTACACGATGAGATTCACGACCGGTACGTGGACGCTGAGGCTAAAGGCTTCGGCGAGGATTTTGTCGACTTT
Source organism: Hahella sp. HNIBRBA332 (assembly GCF_030719035.1). Lineage (NCBI taxonomy): Bacteria > Pseudomonadati > Pseudomonadota > Gammaproteobacteria > Oceanospirillales > Hahellaceae > Hahella > Hahella aquimaris. The sequence goes on along the minus strand of NZ_CP132203.1, from coordinate 7,112,961 downwards.
GTATGCGAACCAGGGCGCGTTGAGGATGAGAAGCGGCGCTGCCGCGTTTCAACGAATCTGGAGGGTCTGGAAAAGCAACAAAGTCGCTGGCAAGACCTGAAGAGTTTCATCGTCGTAGAAACAGAGCGAATGGAGTCAGGACAAAGAACGCTGGAGCGCCGCTTGTATATTTCGAGTCGAGAAGGCGATGCGAGATATTTCCTGAATGCGACGCGAAAGCACTGGCACATAGAGAACAAACTGCATTGGGTGCTGGATGTAGCGTTTAAAGAGGATGACTCGCGGCATCGCATGGGACACAGCGCGGAGAATTTAGCGGTGTTGAGACATATGGCGTTGAATTTACTGAAGAATGAGAAGACGGACAAAGGAGGTATAAAAACTAAGAGGCTACGAGCAGGCTGGGATCATGGTTACTTAAAAAAAGTGCTATCGGGCCTGGCTACTTTGTAGCCACATAGTGCGATTTGCCTGAGTCAGTAAGTTAGGCTGGAATGAAGAAAAGCATCTATCCTCACGGAAAGTTGAGGTAAGTGCTTAAGCTCTTTAACAATTTGTCTAATTTACTACAGTTAACCACCGCACTGGTGGTTTAGAAGACATCGCGACCATGGGCCGGGGATTTGTTGATGTTAACCACCGCACTGGTGGTTTAGAAGCTGCCGAGCCTCCTCTCAAGCAAATCTTAAGTGTTAACCACCGCACTGGTGGTTTAGAAGCCAATCATTCCAAAAATATACATAGTTTCAACGTTAACCACCGCACTGGTGGTTTAGAAGGTTAAAGCCAGCAAGATGATCACCGGCGAGAAGTTAACCACCGCACTGGTGGTTTAGAAGAAAGACGGCGACGCCGTCCGCGCTATCCTTCCGTTAACCACCGCACTGGTGGTTTAGAAGTACGCCAACTTCTTCGCCAGGCGGGCCGAGTTGTTAACCACCGCACTGGTGGTTTAGAAGATATGGAAGATGAAGCCGCTTTGTCAGCTTCCGTTAACCACCGCACTGGTGGTTTAGAAGGTCTGCATCCAGTAGTCCCGCTAAATACTTGAGTTAACCACCGCACTGGTGGTTTAGAAGTCCTCGGCTCGGGTTCAATCCGCGATCAATCAGTTAACCACCGCACTGGTGGTTTAGAAGTGTTGACGTTATCAACTGGCTGCTCCCACTCCGTTAACCACCGCACTGGTGGTTTAGAAGACGTGCCGACCCAGCATGTTAAAGCTGTGACCGTTAACCACCGCACTGGTGGTTTAGAAGTTCCTGCATGCTTTTACCGATCCCTAGAATCCGTTAACCACCGCACTGGTGGTTTAGAAGACGGACGAATACTTCAGAAATCCACTGACCACGTTAACCACCGCACTGGTGGTTTAGAAGGTATCGAGATCGTAACGAGTTGCCGTCGTATCGTTAACCACCGCACTGGTGGTTTAGAAGATTTTCAGCGAGAGTCATGTTTGGGTCTTCTTGTTAACCACCGCACTGGTGGTTTAGAAGCGTCAGATCTCACGCAGTGAACCCGTGTATCCGTTAACCACCGCACTGGTGGTTTAGAAGTCTGGCCGCTGCCATCTCGCCGGGGCTCCAATGTTAACCACCGCACTGGTGGTTTAGAAGTGTAGCAGATTGTACTTGCATGCATATTGACAGTTAACCACCGCACTGGTGGTTTAGAAGAGTGAAGACCAAGTAAGAAACCGACGACTAGCGTTAACCACCGCACTGGTGGTTTAGAAGAAACTGTTGAGTATGATTGACGATCTCCAGCCGTTAACCACCGCACTGGTGGTTTAGAAGGTTGACGTACAGCGAATTGTAAACGCCATTGAGTTAACCACCGCACTGGTGGTTTAGAAGTTCTGGACTCATGCAGGCCTCTTTGGGATTACGTTAACCACCGCACTGGTGGTTTAGAAGTCATCGAGGCGGCCCGCGCTGCGCCCATGTTGGTTAACCACCGCACTGGTGGTTTAGAAGAAAAATCCCACGCTAAGAGTGCAGATCGCTGGGTTAACCACCGCACTGGTGGTTTAGAAGTTCTGTAGCTCGTGCCACTTGAGATAGAGCTTGTTAACCACCGCATTGGTGGTTTAGAAGAAGAACCAAGAAGGCGTCGCCCGCAAGATGGAGTTAACCACCGCACTGGTGGTTTAGAAGTATATGGGAGGGCTGCACGGAATTATATGGGAGTTAACCACCGCACTGGTGGTTTAGAAGTCAAAACGGGTTGACCAGCGACAGGGTAACGGGTTAACCACCGCACTGGTGGTTTAGAAGAGATCGAGGGAATCGAGAATGACAAAGTTATTGTTAACCACCGCACTGGTGGTTTAGAAGTTGATGGACAACAATGCGGGGGTGGTGTCCCTGTTAACCACCGCACTGGTGGTTTAGAAGTCCCTCAGTTGCCGCATTTTTTCTCGTATAGCGTTAACCACCGCACTGGTGGTTTAGAAGTGCGCTGCGCTTCGGCGGCTCGCTTCGCTCGAGTTAACCACCGCACTGGAGGTTTAGAAGGCGTGTTTTAGAGCGGCTGGCGGGAGGCGAGTGTTAACCACCGCACTGGTGGTTTAGAAGTCCAGGAGCGCGCCGCAGATCCGCGCCTGGTCGTTAACCACCGCACTGGTGGTTTAGAAGGTTATGGGATGAGGAAATAGACCAATGGTGGAGTTAACCACCGCACTGGTAGTTTAGAAGGCGACGAGAAACTCGCGGTCGGATAAGTTCAGAAGTACCTCTCGACGAAACAACGAATGAATTAGTGTGGAAAGTGCAAAATATAGGACATCGCTATTGAGAGACATATACACCAACAAACACGAGACTTAAGGGAAGTATTTCGTTTGACTAGACCGGGATTACCAACTGCTTTTAGCTAAGACCACTTGACTGTTGGAGAGTTTGAACGTAGCTGAAGGAACCCCCACAAGCCAGCAGTATTAAGATATACTACCGTCAACATGGTTTGATCCAGGTTGCCGTCCCACCACCAAATTCAAAAGGCCAACCTTCTCGGGTTGGCCTTTTTTATTGGGCTGTGACCCGTCCTGAATAGAGTTGACACGTTCCAGCCCTGACTTTGGGAGAATGCGATGAGTCCGTGGTTATCTATAACTGGGAAAGGCCTCATCTGGCCCTGAAATACAAAACGCCCGATGCAGTGTACCGGGCGTCCTGAGACGAAATAGGTGTCAGATTATTCCAGGGCTAGACCCATAGCCGCCAAGCGCACTACTTCATTCAAATAAAAGCTTCTTTTGGGCTGACCAAAAAAAGCGCTAACAGTTTTTGCTGCGCTTTGGTAAATAAAGCATCTCCAACGCTTGTTGATGGCATAGCTGATTTTCGCTCTCTATAAGCCCCAAAGAAAGAACAGCCCCTTTTGGTTTTAGAGGGTTTGCAGGCAACGGGCGCTCGTTATTGGCAAGGTGCGCTACATCTGGAGGTCGCCACGGCCCCTACTCGATGGCTCGTAAAACAACGAATAAGGGTTAAAGCATTAGCCTGCGTCTCCCCGGATTATTTTGCTGGGCGCCCTATGCCCCGATTTCGCACGTCAGCTTGGCATGTCCTCAACAGGGGGTTTGCATGTAATATGCAGGCCCGAATAAAGGCTTAGCGCAACTAAAGTTACTTTTATGGCAAAAAGAACCGAAAAAAGCACAGCGAACAAGAAACAGAGAAGTTTCGAGCAAACATTGTGGGACACCGCCGACAAGCTCCGCGGCAGTGTGGAATCGTCTGAATACAAGCACGTGGTGTTGTCTCTGATCTTTCTGAAATTCATCAGCGACAAGTTTGAAGAACGTCGGAAGGAGTTGATTGAGGAAGGCCACGGCGGCTACGTGGACATGGTCGATTTTTACACCATGAAGAATGTGTTCTATCTGCCGGAGGAGTCCCGCTGGGAGTTTATCAGCAAGAACGCCAAGCAGGATGACATTGCCGTCAAGATCGACACGGCCCTGCATACCGTGGAAAAGAACAATAAGTCCCTGCGCGGCGCGCTGCCGGATAACTATTTCTCCCGCCTGGGGCTGGATGTCAGCAAGCTGGCTGCCCTGATCGATTCCATCAATAACATCGACACAGTGGAAGACAATGAAACAGACGTGGTCGGGCGCGTTTACGAATACTTCCTGGGCAAATTCGCGGCGACCGAAGGCAAAGGCGGGGGCGAATTTTATACTCCCAAGTGCGTGGTCAAGCTGATCGCCGAAATGATCGAACCCTACCATGGCAAAATCTACGACCCTTGTTGCGGCAAACGTTACATACCATGTCTTAATCGCACACCATACATGCTTCAATGGTGACAAATTAGACCGCTCCATGCTCAGAAGTGATTCCTTCCTGAACGGCATTGAGTTGTCGAAGGGGGAAATGAATGGCCAGCCTTGAGCAAATCAACTACCAGCCACATCGAGCAGAAATATCGGACGGCTCGTTACAGTGGGCTCCATTAAAAAGAAAACCCATCAGAAATCTTCCCCAAATAGTCTGGGAAGATAATTCAACCTGGGCTGAAGCTAATCTTTGGGCCCTGGATCAAGCAACATCTTCAAAACGGGATCTGAAAACCGTTCGATCCAATATGTCCCACCTGCTTGCCTATGCTAAATGGCTAGAAGCAGAGTCAATCCAATGGTGGTATTTCCCAGAACGAGAAAGTGAACGCTGCCTTGTTCGCTTTCGCGGAGCACTTGTTGCCGCCAGAAATAATGGTGAGCTTGCTCCAAGCACAGCATCGCAAAGGATGGCAGCAGTCATCCGTTTCTATAAATGGACACAGTCGCGTCGATTAATTTCACCAGAATGGCCAATGTGGGAGCAGCGATTTGTTGGTATCAAATTAACCAATCCGTTTGGTCTCGAACATACCATGCGAGTTGCCAGTACAGACCTTGCCATTCCTAATCGAAAGGTCGCTGGGGCCATACAACTTGAGGATGGTCTTCTCCCAGTAACTGTTTCGGCAATGAAAGAAATACTCGCGCTGGCAGATCGCAGCGCAACCGAAGAGCTTTCGTTAATGCTACGTATTGGTTTCTTCACAGGGTTACGCATTGGCTCAATTACCGACCTGAAGGTTCAAACTCTTCACAACGCAACCATGGTTCCAGAGGTCGGTTGGAAGCGATTAGCTGTTGGCCCTGGTGCTAGGCCACCTGTCTCAACCAAATTTGGGGTTTCTGGTTCAGTGCCAATTCCAGAGGAGCTTCTCGAAACACTTATTGCCTATTCAATGAGCACGAGACGGCTAAAGCGCCAAATGTTAGTGAATCCCGAAGATCAGGATCTGCTATTCCTCACTCGCTATGGCAATTCGTACAGCGGAGATGATAGCCGAGCGGTTAATGTGGAAATGTCTCGTCTCCGATCCGCCGGTAAAAAGGCTGGGCTGCATGTGATGCACGGCTTTCACTTTCATCGCACAAGAGCCACTTTTGCCACAGAGTTAATGCGCGTGGCGCTAAAGTTCATGCCTGTCGGTGATGCCATCCAGTTTGTAAGGGAGGCATGTCTGCACAGAGATGAAAGTACAACGATGAAATACATCAAGTTTATAGAGGCAAACAAAGCAATGGCAGATGCTGCCGATGCGTTTTCAGAAGCCTTTATGGGATTGGCAAAAGGGCGTGCAAATGCATGAATTAGATCTTACTTTCCCAGGAATGAGCCTGGGTACGCATCAAATCCCCTGGAACCTGAACATATTACTTCACTATGGTGCGGCGTGTTTGCCGAGAAAAAATGCGATGGAAGCGATACATCATTCCTCAGCTGATGATGTTGACCTTTTTCGTATTCCAGTTGTATGCGCATTCCATGAAGCCATTTCCAGTATGATAAGTCAGGGGCGCTCTCGTGCACTTATCGAATCCAGTCTGGAAGTGCTTTGGCGATTCTTTGCGTGGTCAGATGTTAACTCATTGACTATGTCTCGAGATGAAGTGGTAACCAACTTCAAGAAGTGGTCGGAACACCAAATATATAGATCAAAAGTCAAAAAGGAAGTGTCTGAAAATTACGCTTACAGGCAGACTTCAAGGTTAGCCAATCTCATCGCAAGGGCTTTAAAAATTCCTGGAACAAACCCTAGCGGCGCACTTTTGATCCAAACAAGGATCAGAAAGCCGCGCTCAAAAAAGAGCGTGATGACCAGCAGCGCAGATAAGCAAAATCTCAGCAGTACATTTGAGTTTGGTCATTGCCTGAGGTCGATCTGCGACGCCTTGGATTGTGCGACGGTTAGAGGACGACTACCAATCCGCATTGCGCTGCAAGGTGGCAAGACCTTGGTGGTTGCAGGAAGCCTGCTTAATCCTGAAATGGATGTCGAATCTATAGAGTGCAACACAGTCAGAAAAAATGCCGAGAAAGCCAGAGCGCCATTGGCGGAGAATGAAAGCCTTTTCGATCGACATAAAAGATCAGGAATACTGAATCTAAGGATAGAATCAGAGCTTTTGATATTCATTGCACAAACAGGGATGAACCTGACTCAGGCATCGGCGCTTGAAAGAGAATCTTATCGCTGGAAGTCTAACGGTGACGATCTGGAGGTTTTCCGCGTATATAAGGGGCGGCGTAGCGGAGAAGCCGTTTTTCGTTGCTATCGCTCTTATAAGAAACATCTCGAACGATATTTACAATGGCTTCATGATACTGGGTTTACTGAACATGATAACAGGCTATTCCCTTTGCAAAGTCGAGGCATGATTCGCGCAAAAGACTCAAAGGTCAGATTTTACACGTTGAAAGAATCCTTCAAGAAAATTGATGCTCAATTTTTTGGCCCGCAGGAGCTGCGGAAAACCAGAGTAAATTGGCTCCTAAGACGAAGTAACGATCTCGAACTAACGGCTGAGCAAATGGCCCACGACAAGGAAGTTCTTTTGCGTGATTATGAAAGGCCGCATCATCAATTAGCGGCATCCGAAATAGTCCGGTTCCACGCATCAACAGATCCAGTCTATACACCGCCAGGTCCTGGTATATGTGTCGACAAAGGTCGCTCACCAGAGTCGATCAATGGTATGGCTAAAGACGCGCCGAAACCTGATTGCATTAGCCCAGAAGGCTGTCTTTTTTGTACTAAGCATCGTGATGTTATGAGCCAGGACTATTGCTGGAAGCTTGCCTCGCACGCAAAGATAAAGAGCCTGGAAACAAACCTTTATAAACCACCAGAAAGACAAGACCTTCATCCTGCATACCGGGTTATTGAGAGAATAAACAAAAAACTTGAAGCAATTGCGTCTGGCAGCGAAATACGAGCCATGTGGGTGAGTGAATCCCGGGACTTGATTCGTGCTTGCAGATATCACCCATATTGGAGTGGCCATATTGAACTGATGGAGGTGATTGCATGAATCTGGCTTACTTCCCAGGATTGCAGATTGAATCGGCCTTATCAAAAGCAGGCGCCCTGAATTTCAAGCCTGAAAGCAGGCCACCAAGCCCAGATTTTCCCGTCGTTATAGACGCCTATGGCAATATTGTGTCTCGATACGGTGACGTGAGATGGGATCTTTCACCCTGGTCTGGGCACACTCTCACCATTTACTTTGGGGATGGGCCTGGTCAGGGAAAAAAAGTTAGTCCTCAGAATGCGGAGTTATTGCGTAAAGTTGTAGCCTGATGGCTTTGGGGCGAAGCGACTATACGCTCTGCTAAAGCACTAGTATATAAGTTTGAGACGATAAAACCCCTGTTTGTGGCATGTACAGATGCCGGTATTCTGGCTACTGAACTCTATAGGTATCCAAAGGTCATTGAGAAACTCGCCGACTATTATAAGCAACGCGCAAATCGCCTGATTGAATGCCTTCATTCATTATTCATCGCACGAGAGAGTTTGGGGTTCTCCATAATCGACGAAAGTGGAATTAAACTTCTTAGCAGCGTATTAACAACTACTGATTCAACTCAGACAGTTTATATACCAGCCAGGATATGGAGTTATCAGGTTTCACGTCTTCGCGAATGCTTGGATGACTTTCTGTTACACCAAGAAAAAATAGAGGCCTGTTACGATTTTTGTTTGTCAGCCTATGCCAGAAATGCAGGTGGAAATTTATCAAATGCATTTGGCGGGCTTCGTTTTGACGGGCCGTTTGTAACATCACGAGTAAAGGGAGAAAGTCGATCAGGAAAGGTATTCTACGGATCATTTCAGGATACAGCCGATGAATACGGCATATCTGAATTATTAGACCGCTGGGTATTGTTTGATGAGAATTCTGGAATAAGAGCACTTTCTAGCTACTTGACACTGATAAGCAATGTCGGCTTGGCCTACTTATTGAATTTTTCATTGATGCGTATCGATGAAGGCGCAAGGCTGCGAGCAAACTGCTACGAGGTTGAGCGCGACCCACTGGGTGATGAAATTCATACTCTGAAAGGCGTCACAACCAAAACTATCGAAGATTCAGATGCTCGCTGGATAGTTTCCCCTACAGTCGAGTTTGCGCTGAAAGCATTGCGAGCTGTTGTCATTCTTCGGTTAAAACCAGCTAAGGAGAATCCATATATAAGTTTGTCAAAGGAAGATGTCGAGAACCCAGTTCTTCAATCTCTTCAGCATGAACCATGGAGCCCCAAAGCGCCTAAATCTCAATCAACCAAAAAGTACAAGAAGATTCGGTCTTACGGCGACATAGCCAAAAACATGTGGCCAAAACTCTTTGATGATAAGGAGCTGACGATTACCAAAGCCGATCTGGAAATGGCCAACAGAATGACATTTGGCCTTGATCCAGAGAAGTTTGCCGTAGGTAAAGTCTGGCCCCTTGCCTGGCATCAATTACGACGCACAGGTGCTGTCAACATGCTCGCCAGTGGATTGGTGACTGAAGCGTCACTTCAGTACCAGCTGAAACACGCCTCACGCGCCATGAGCCAATACTACGGGAAAAACTACTACCGACTCAAAGAACCGCTGAATGACGAAGCTCGTGCCTATTATTTGCGTGAGATGTATCAATCAATGGTGCGGGAGTTTAAAGCTCTCCAATCTGATCAGTATGTTTCACCACACGGCGAGAAGCGCAAGCAACAGATCCTCTCTGAAATATCGGAGAAAGACCATGAGCAGTTGCTCAAGGCCGCAAAAGCAGGACAGATCAGTTACCGTCAAACATTCCTTGGTGGTTGCGCCAATTCAGGCCCGCCTTGTCCCCTGGGAGGGATCAGCAATATCAGTTCTTGTATGGGATTTGGTGGTAACACCCCATGCGCATCGGCATTGTTGGATAAAGCCAAACTACCAATGATTAAGCAGCTTAAAAACGTTATTACCATTCAGATAAGTGACGCCGCGCCAGATTCCCCTTTGTATCTGTCATTACAATCGCAGTTAGAATCCGCAGAGCGAGCAATCTATGTCTTCGAAAACAGTTGATCCAAGAAAAATTAGTAAGGCAGAGCTGAAGTTCAGGGATGCCTTCAAACGTCTCAAAGCGGGTAAGCCAGATATACTGCCAAGGGGAACCCCCCTCAGTCAGAACAATGTAGCCAAAGAGGCAGGAGTTGCCCCTTCTGCGCTTCGCAGGGCGCGTTTTCCAGAGCTGGTTGCGGAGATTCAGGGGTGGATCGAAACGCATAAGGAAGAGGCGACGCAGAGGTCTCCCAGGCAGATGATGCTTGCACAAAGGTCGAGTAACAGAGATTTGCGGGGAAAACTTAAGGCTCTTGAAGAACAAAGGGACAAAGCTCTTGGTCAGCTGCTGGATGCCCAGTCGCGAATTCTGGAACTTACGCTAGAGAACCAGCGGCTCAAGGCACAATTACCGGAAAGCGATATCCGCTTTCTGTCGCGCACAACCTAGTGCCTGAGAATTGATACTGTCATTCGGGAGAAAACCCTGGATTCATTGAGTTTTTGCCAGGATCACTAGTACTCACTTTTATAGGAGCTTAGAGGCGGCCACGTTTAACGCTTCGGCAATCTGATAAATTTTAGTCAAAGTGATGTTTTTCTCGCCACGTTCAATGTGGCCCATATAGCTTCTATCCACGCCAGCAATATCAGCGAGGGCTTCTTGCGATAGGCCTTTGGATTTTCTGATTTCTCTTATTTTCTGGCCGAAAGCGACTAAACGAGCGTCTTTCATGAAAGCCCTGCTTAAAAGACAGGACTATCACTTTTTGATGCTTATTGATCCACGGACTATAATACTCATTTTGATAAGTGTAACGCTATGAATGATAGGCTATGGCAGGCAAAATCTCTGTTACATTCTTTGTCCTTGGAGTTACTAATAGAGCTTTCTCAGGGGAAGCAGGCAATAGTTTGGAATGGGAATGCTTTTCAGATTGATCTAGCGAATGAGCATGGGCGAGATCAGATTCTCTTCTCTGGCGGTGAAAATTGGCTAGCCACTCACGTTCCTGACGATGAACGTGGAACAGAACTAGTACGCGATTATCTTATTTCCTATGTAAATGAGATGTACAAATACCTTACTGAAGACTGGGAGTGGTAATGTCGCGGGTTCAATGAGACGTTGGTTTGGGTCATTTTTCCAGGTTAAAGGTTTTGCGAATGTATGCAAAGACTGATTTACCCTATAGCACGTTATCAAGCTCGATATATTTATATGCCTTCCGTAATAGACTGTTTTAAAAAATCTTTTTAGCACTTATCCAAATTTTTTGTAGTTTTATTCTCCACAGGAATTACTCAATCAGCATAGTTATTTTTATCAGTATATTAAGTTAATGGATCTCAGGACAGGGGCTTTCCGCAAACAACGGGGAAGTGTAAGCATAATGGGTTGATTATATCGGGCTGTATTTCACGGGGTTAGTCGAATAGAGAAATATTTAATGTTCCAACCCAATAATTGCTTTACATAATTTTTTGCAGGGGTAGTCCCAAACGTTTTAATTACCATTGTCGAATGCGCCGAAAGGTTAGTCATTTGGTGATAAAATTGTCCAAAATGCGACATTCTTGTACTATTCTGACAGATAGATAAAACCCTATTCTAACTGCGGACAACAATATGAGTGAGCCAATAATGACCGTCAAGGATGTCGCGTCGTACCTCAAGCTCAACGAGCGAACTGTTTACCGTATGGCAACGTCAGCGAAAATACCTGCCTTCAAAGTGGGCACATCCTGGCGCTTCAAACGTGAAGACATCGAAAAGTGGATAGAAGAACAAAAGAATGACAGACAATAATAGGGAATTTCGGGGTGTTACTGGATAACAAAACCAGCGGCCACGTTGGTATCGAACTGAAAAAACACACCTTTTCTGGCTCCAGGCTTTCAGTTCTGTCGAGCCTGTTTACCTTATACGGTTTTGCCTCGCTGAAGCACGAGCTGAAGCAGCTGGATTCGGCAAGGATCATTTTTAGCGAATGGGATTCGCTCAATCTGCAGAAGCTAGTCGGCTCTGAATCAGACGTTCGCCTGCTGAACCAGCTGCAACAAAAACGCATCGCCAGCGAGTTCTCGCAATGGCTGGCAAACAAGGCTGAAGTGAAAGCCAGTGTGCGGCCTCAGCCCGGGCAGAACATTATTCATCTGGGGTCGTCCGAGCAAAGTTTTGCCATCAGCGGCAGTGCCACGCTCAGCCCAACCGGGCTCGGCGACGTGCGCTCCGACTCACTGCACATGAACATGGGCTTGTCAGATCCAAAGAGCACCCGGCAGCTTCTGACATGGTTTGATAATGTCTGGGCTGATGCACAGAGTCTTCGTGATATTAAGAATGACCTCATCGCCAGATTGGATGCCATCGCCGCCGATCAACCGGCCAGTTTTATTTATTTCCTGACGCTATTTTATCTGTTCAAAGACTTCCTCGAAGACATCGACGAAGACAATATCATCCGCAATAAAACCGGCTTTAAAGATACCCTGGTCTGGAACAAACTCTACAAATTCCAGAAAGACGGTGTGCTGGGTGCAATAGACAAGCTCGAAAAGCACAACGGCTGCATCATTGCCGACAGCGTGGGTTTGGGTAAAACCTTTGAAGCCCTGGCTGTGATCAAATACTACGAACTGCGTAACGATCGGGTGCTTGTTATATGCCCGAAAAAGCTTCGTGACAACTGGACCATGTACACGGTCAATGACAAGCGCAACCTGCTCGCAGCTGACCGCTTTAATTACGACGTACTGAACCATACTGATCTGACTCGACCGAAAGGCTACTCGGGCGAAATCAATCTAGAGACACTAAATTGGGCCAACTACGACCTGGTGGTTATCGACGAATCCCACAACTTCCGTAACACGCCGAGCAAGGCGGAAGGTAAAAGCCGCTACGAGCGACTGATGAACGACATTATTCGCTCAGGTGTCAAAACCAAGGTACTGATGTTGTCAGCAACGCCGGTCAACAATCGCATGAATGATTTGAAAAACCAGGTCGCCTTCATTACTGAAGGTCGGGATGATGCCTTTGCCGAAAAGGGCATCAAAAATATTGAATCCACCCTGCGACTTGCCCAGAAGCAATTTAACCAGTGGGTCAGTGAACCGGTCGAAAAGCGTACCACGGCGGCTTTGCTCGACATTATGAGCTTTGACTACTTCAAACTGCTCGATATCGTTACCATTGCCCGTTCCCGCAAACACATAGAAAAGTACTACGGCACCGAAGACATCGGCCGCTTCCCGACTCGCTTGCCACCGAAAAACATCTATGCCGACATCGACGCCTCCGGCGAGTTTCCGCCCTTAAAAGACGTCAACAAAACCATCCGGCGGCTATCCTTGGCGGGTTATTCTCCGCTGAAATTCGTGCGAGATGCTAAAAAAGCCGAATACGCCCGTCGTTACGATAAAGCCGTCGGTGCAGGCAAAGGGGTGTTCAAACAGGTTGACCGTGAAGAAAGCCTGATTCACCTCATGCGCGTCAATTTGCTCAAGCGTATGGAAAGCTCCATTCACTCGTTCACGCTGACGGCCACAAAGCTTGCTCAGCAGGTCGACCGACTGCTGGCCAAAATTGATGCCCACGAATCAGAAGAACTGACCGAGCTGAATATCGAGGATATCCACGACTTTGAGCTGGAGTCCACCGAGCTGGAAAGTTACATGGTGGGTAACAAAACCAAAGTGTTACTACAGGATATGGATCTCATCCGCTTCCGCCAGGAGCTGGAAGCCGACCGCGAGTTCCTGACTCACATTGCCAACACCGCACAAAGTGTGAATGCAGGCCGTGATGCAAAACTGGAGCAGCTTAAACAGACCATCGCCAGCAAGGTGGCTAACCCGCTAAATCCCGGCAATAAAAAGGTGATCGTGTTTACCGCGTTCGCCGACACGGCCCAATACCTGTATTCCAATCTGGCGCAATGGGCGCATTCCGAACTGGGCATTCACAGTGCATTGGTGACGGGCGGCGGTACCAATAAAACCACTATTACGGGCTTAGGCTCTGACCTCAACAATATTCTGACCGCCTTCTCGCCGGTATCCAAAGAGCGCAGCAAAGTAGACCCAAACGCCACGACCGAATTGGATTTACTGATAGCCACCGACTGCATCAGTGAGGGTCAGAACCTGCAGGATTGCGATACGCTCATCAACTACGACATTCACTGGAACCCGGTACGCATCATTCAGCGTTTTGGCCGTATCGACCGTCTTGGCAGTAAAAACACGCAAATCCAGCTCATCAACTTCTGGCCCAACATGGAGCTGGATGAATATATCAACCTGGAAGCGCGTGTCTCCGGGCGCATGGTCTTGCTGGATATATCCGCCACGGGTGAAGAAAACGTCATCGATGAAAGCGCCAAAGACATGAATGACCTTGAATACCGGCGCAGACAGCTACAACAACTCAAAGACGCGGTCGTCGATCTGGAGGACATGAGCGGCGGTGTATCCATTACCGACCTGACCCTCAATGACTTCCGCATGGATCTGTCAGGCTATATGAACGACAAGGCCCGTCTCGCAATGCTGGAGCAAGCACCGCTGGGGCTGTATGCCGCCGTCAGTATTGACGAAGATCTGGCCGCCGAAGGCATCAAACCGGGCGTCATCTTCTGCCTGAAGAATATCCGCAGCGGTAAAGAAGCGGTTCAGGTGGATGACAACTACCCGCTGGCACCGTACTTCCTGATATACGTGACCGGTGATAGCGAAGGTAGCACGGTGGTTGAACTGAACTTCACCCAAAATAAAAAAATACTCGACCTACTCAAACGTGAAGCCTTTAAGCGCAAAGCGCCCGATCAACTGGCCATTACCGAAGTTACCCGCATGACACGTCACGGGCGCGATATGAACCACTTCCAGCATCTACTGGCCGTTGCCGTTGACAGCATTGCGGGCAAAAGCGAAGAAAAAGGCATTGAAAGCCTGTTCACCAAAGGTGGTACCGTACTGACCGCCACCTCCAGTCAGGGTATTGAAGACTTTATGGTGGTGTCATACCTGATAATGACAGCTGCTAGCGAAGGAGACGGCCATGCCTGAACTGGGATTAGGCATGCCACAATTCGAAATCTTCCTGGAAGGCTTGAACGTGCCCAATAGCTGTGTGCTCAATAAACCCCTGTTCAAAAAGATGTTTCAGGAGCACGCCGACCTTGACGCCAAAGACAAAAAGGCTCTGAAAGACGATGTTGAAAAAATACGCTGGCTCTACACCCTAAAGCCAAACACGATCAATATAGCGCCGTACAAAGATAGTGAGCGTGAATACCCCGAAATAGCCATTTTACATGTCGAGCTATCAAACGCTGTAAGTAACAAAAACATATACAGACGGATAGCGCATTTTATCAATCGCGCGATTCCATACCCGCTCGTAATTCTTTTTACCTGTGAAAAAGACGGAGCACAAAGCCTATCGCTAGTGCTGGCCGATAAGCGCATTAATCAGGCCGACAAAGAAAAATGGGTTATAGAAGACAGCATATATTCGTATTGGATCAATTTGGACTCAGTACGCACGGCGGAGATGAGTTTCTTTGAAAGCCTCAAAATAAACAATCTACCGTTCACTAATTTCTTCGCGTTTTATCAGGCTTTGATAGAGAGGTTAGTAGCCATTAAGTGTGCTGAGTATAGTGGTGATTTTTCTCTTGAGAAGACTGGCCACCTAAATGAAAAAGCGTCCAGCACCTTGCGGTTAGATAGGTTGCGAGAGTTGGAAAGGCTAGAAGCACAACGCTCGGAAATATCGAACAAGCTGAAAAAAATAAAACAGATGGGTAAGCAGGTTGAGCTGAATACTCAAATTAAAAAGATTAATGATGAGATTGCCAAGATCAAAGGCAGTCTTTAGAAAAAATATTGAAGGTTCATAATGGGAAGCGAAATGAAAAAAGTTGAGTTAGACGACGGCCAAAGCGCCGATATCGTATCTGAGAATATTTCAAAACTGAAAGAGCTGTTTCCCGATGCGTTTTCAGAAGGCGGCGTGAACTTTGATACTCTTCGCCAGTTGCTGGGTGATGCATCCGTTCTGGATGAAGGCGAAGAGAAGTACGGCCTCAACTGGCACGGGAAAAAGAAAGCACGCCAGATTGCGCTAACGCCTTCGACAGGCACATTGCTTCCATGTCCAGATGAGAGTGTGGATTGGGAAAATACCCAAAATCTCTTCATCGAAGGCGATAATCTTGAGGTTCTTAAGCTCTTGCAGAAGAGCTATGCCAACAAAATCAAGATGATCTATATCGATCCGCCCTATAACACAGGTAAAGAATTTATTTATCCAGATAACTTTACCGAAGGCTTAGATTCATATCTTTTTTATACAGGTCAAAAGACGGCTTCTGATGAGTGGACGGTTAGCAAAAGCGGTAGAGATAGATCTGGAAGGAAGCATTCCAATTGGCTTTCTATGATGTACCCTCGATTAAAGCTTGCTCGGTCATTGTTAAAGGATGATGGCGCAATTTTTATATCCATAAATGAAAAGGAAATAGGTAATCTGAGAGCGCTTTGCGATGATGTTTTTGGTGAAGAAAATTTGCTTTGTCAGTTCTCATGGAGAACGGATGGGAATTTTGATAATCAAGCGAAATTTAAGTATTGCCATGAATATATTTTGGCGTATGCAAAAAATGAAGAAAAGTTTCCACATCCGCTAGTTGTTGATCCGAATACGCCGGAAGATAGCAAGATATTTCGTCCAGAGATAAGGAATACAATTGTAAAAAACGGGCCGAAGAATCCGCCAAGTAAGGTGATTCTTCCTCGTGGTTTCCCTTGCTCGTTCGAGGCGGGTGTTTTAGGTAAAAGAGAAAGCGCTTGGCCTCACTATATAGATAGTGTTGAGGTAAAAGATGGTAAGCTCGAAAATGAGGTTGAGGTTTATAGTGGTTGGAGCTCTAAGGATCTTTTGCTCAATTTTATAAAAAATAACTGTGAGCCAATTAAGGATTCAAAAGGCCAATTAACGGAGTTCGAGATTATAGCTTCTGGAGCTATAGAGGCTGTCAAGAAAAGAGGTGAGCCAAGTCATGTGATTTCTTCTCTGAATGGTCTTGGCGGACCACAAAGAGCGGCAGGTGAAATTGAGAAAACGGGAGCGGTTTTTGATGATTATCCTAAGCCTCTAGCATTAGTAAAATATCTTGCAAAAATGATTTCAGGTAACGATTTTACTATCCTAGACTTCTTCTCTGGTTCGGGAACAACTGCCCATGCCGCAATTGATCTCAATAATGAGGATGGAGGCAATCGTAGATTTATTGGTGTTCAGTTACCAGAAAGCACTATTAAGTCTGATGAGACTGGAAAAAAGGTTGAAACTGCTGCTTACAAAGCTGGCTTCAAAACTATATTCGATGTTGGACTCGCTCGTATACGAGGGGCGGTCAATCAGCAAACTTTAACTGCCCCGAATTTAGATAGCGGTTTCAAAGTCTTCAAACTATCAAATTCGAATCTTCGTTTATGGAATCCAGATAAAACAGACCTAGAAGAAAGCCTTCTTTCTCATGAGGAGCATCTTATTGAAGGTCGCACCGAACAGGATGTTCTTTATGAATTGCTGCTTAAGCGTGGCGTTGATCTCGCCGTACCTATCGAAAGCCGTGAAGTTTCTGGTAAAAATATCTATAGCATCGGCTATGGCGTTCTCTTCGCCTGCTTGGATGAATCGATTACAAAGGATCAAGTCGAAAACATTGCACAAGCCATTATCGCTTGGTATGGCGAGCTTGCGCCAAGCTCTGACACACATGTATTTTTCCGTGATAGTGCCTTCCGAGACGATGTTTCAAAAACCAACATGGCCGCCATTTTAGAGCAAAATGGCATTACCCATGTTCGCAGCTTATAGGGAGAGCACTTATGAAGCTGCATTTTGAAGATGATCTCGATTACCAGAAGGCTGCGATTGATTCAGTCGTGAACTTGTTTAAAGGGCAGGAAATATCGCGTTCTGAGTTCACAGTGACCTTTCAGCCAGACTCTAGCCCTAACTTTTCATTGGGCATGGAAGAGAGCCAGCTTGGTATTGGTAACAGGCTCTTATTGGTAGACGAAGAGATCGAAGAAAATCTGCGCAAGACTCAGTTAACGAATGGCTTGCGCCCCTCAGAAAAGCTCGCTAGTGGTGATTTTACCGTTGAGATGGAAACGGGAACGGGTAAAACCTATGTGTATTTGCGCACAATATTCGAGCTGAATAAAAATTACGGTTTCACCAAATTCGTGATTGTTGTGCCATCCGTTGCTATTAAAGAAGGCACCTATAAAACATTGCAAATCACCCAAGAGCACTTTGAAGGCTTGTATCCCAAAGCCAAAGGCTATGAATATTTCCTCTATGACTCTAAGAAGCTTGGGCAGGTGCGTAACTTTGCTACAAGTTCTAACATCCAAATTATGGTCACGACGGTTGGTGCCATTAACAAAAAGGATGTAAACAACCTCTATAAAGAGAACGAGAATACAGGTGGCGAGAAGCCCATTGATCTGGTTCGCGCTACCAATCCAATTATTATCGTTGATGAGCCTCAGAGCGTCGATGGTGGATTAACGGGTAAAGGGAAGGAAGCCCTTACGGCAATGAACCCGCTTTGTACCCTGCGTTACTCTGCCACCCATGTCGATAAACACCATATGGCCTTTCGCCTTGATGCGGTGGATGCCTATGAGCGTGGCTTGGTAAAACAAATCGAGGTCGCGTCATTGCAAATTGATAGCGGTAATAACAAGCCTTATATCCGCTTGGAATCGACCAGCAATAAGAAAGGCTCAATCACCGCTAAGGTTGAAATAGACGTGCAGCGTGGCAAAAATATCAAACGTGAATTCTTAACTGTTGAGGATGGCGATGACCTTGAGCAAATCACCAATCGTGCAATATACGAGAACATGCAAATCGGCACGATTACTTGCGGCAAGGGCAACGAGTCTATTGAGATCAAAGGTGATGGCTTTGATCAAACCCTCAAAGTGGGTGAAGCCATTGGTGGCGTAGACCCCGATGAAATAAAGCGTCTTATGATCCGCCGCACGATCAAAGAGCATTTTGATAAAGAGCTAACCTTTGCCGCTAATAAGCAGCCTATCAAAGTATTGAGCCTTTTCTTTATCGATAGTGTTGAGCATTACCGTCAATATGATGGAGACGGCAATGTTGTCCTTGGTAAGTATGCGAAGATGTTCGAGGAAGAGTATCGCAAGCTAGCGAAGTCGGCAGACTATCAAAGTCTGTTTAAAGAGATTGATCTGGATACTGAAGCCTCTGAGGTTCACAACGGATACTTCTCTATCGACAAAAAAGGCAAGTCGGTCGAAACAGCAGAAAATAACCAAGCAGGTCGAGACAATGCAGAACGTGCCTATAGCTTGATTATGAAAGATAAAGAGAAACTGCTTAGTTTTGACACCAAGCTGAAGTTCATATTCTCTCATTCAGCGCTGAAAGAAGGTTGGGACAATCCTAATGTATTTCAGATATGCACCTTGCGTGATATGGGCAGCGAGCGAGAAAGACGCCAGACACTTGGTCGTGGATTGCGCTTGTGTGTAGACCAAAATGGTATGCGCTTGCGGGGCAATGAGATAAACACGCTAACCGTAATCGCTACAGAGAACTATGAGAAGTTTGCTGAAAATCTGCAAAAAGAAATCGAGCAAGATACAGGCATAAGGTTCGGCATTGTTGAAGAGCACCAATTTGCCGATATTAAAGTGGTATCCGATACAGGAGAGCCGCAAGCGCTTGGCTTTGATCAATCTAAAAAGGTCTGGCAGTTCTTAAAAGACGAGAACTTCGTTGATGCCAAAGGTAAGGTTCAGGATACTCTCAGAGCAGCATTGAAAGATGGCACTTTTGAACTGCCAGAAGAAATTAAGCAAGAGCTGGTTGGAGCGCATGGTGAGGCACAGGCTGGAATAGTCGCGTCTGATATTCAAGGCGTATTGCGTAAACTGGCTGGCAAGCTCGATATTAAAAATGCCGATGATCGTAAGATTATTCGCACTCGGGAAGCCGTGCTGGAATCTGATGAATTCAAGGCGCTTTGGGATCGCATTAAATACAAAACCACCTACCGCGTAGATTTTGATAACCTCAAACTTATCAACGATTGTGCGGAAGCCATTCGTGCATGCCCTCCAATTACCAAAACTCGTGCACAATTCCGAAAGGCTGATATTGCTATTGGTAAAGGCGGTGTCACAGCAGGTGAAACGTCGGCATCTGGCTTCACTACGATTCATGAAAATGATATCGAGTTGCCAGACATCATCACTGACCTACAGGATAAAACCCAGCTAACACGCAAAAGTATCGTGCAGATACTGCGCGATAGCCGAAGACTTCAAGACTTTACCCGCAACCCGCAACAATTTATGGACTATTGCTCTGAAGCGATAAACCGCACCAAGCGCTTGGCTTTGGTAGACGGCATTCGATATACAAAAATCGGTGAAGATCACTTCTATGCTCAAGAGCTTTTCAAGCAAGAAGAACTGAAAGGCTACCTGAAGAACACCTTGGAAACACAAAAATCTGTTTACACCCACGTTGTTTATGACTCAGGTGGTGTGGAGAAAACATTTGCCGAGGACTTGGAAAAGAATGAGAAGGTTAAGGTTTACGCCAAGTTACCAGCATGGTTCAAAGTACCCACGCCACTAGGCACCTACAACCCCGACTGGGCAGTAGTTGTTGAAGATAATGGCGAAGAAAAACTCTACTTCGTTGTCGAGACCAAAGGCAGCACATGGTGGGATGATCTGCGTCACCTTGAAGGAGCAAAGATTAAATGTAGTGAAAAGCATTTCGACGAAATTTCGCAAGGGAGAGATAATCCTGCACGATATATTAAATCTACGGATGTCGATGGGATGATGGGACATGTGGATTAGCATAAGCCGTCCAGAGCTGTATTTGATCGGCAATTAAATTACTAAATAGATTCTCAATCATACTGGTGACAAAAAACTAGTTATGTCACCAGTTTCAGAAGTAACCTATGGACACATTAAGAGACACCTCAAATGCAGAGAAATAAAGGGCTTCAGCCTATGTCACTAGTAGTGAATGTTACGGGTGGTGCGGTTCCGGAGGCATGTTTGTGCAGTCGGTGAAGTTTGTGGAGAGCCACCGGGGCAATAAAAAGGACATTTCCATCTACGGCCAGGAGCAGACCGGCACCACCTATAAGCTGGCCAAAATGAACTTGGCGATTCGCGGGATCTCCGCCAACCTGGGGGAAGTCCCCGCCGATACGTTCTTTAAAGACCAGCACCCAGATCTGAAAGCCGACTTTATCATGGCGAACCCTCCGTTCAACTTGAAAGAGTGGCGCGGCCCTGATGAGCTGACCAACGACCCGCGCTGGTCCGGCTATGATGCGCCGCCCACCGGTAACGCCAACTTTGGCTGGATTCTGCACATGGTCAGCAAATTATCCGAAAACGGCGTCGCCGGTTTTGTGCTGGCGAACGGCTCCATGAGCACCAACACCAAGGGTGAAGGGGAAATCCGCAAAAAGATGATCGAAAACGATCTGGTGGATTGCATGATCGCCTTGCCCGGCCAACTGTTCTACACCACTCAGATTCCGGTGTGTCTCTGGTTCCTGACCAAGAACAAAAAAGAACAGCACTTCCACGATGAACGGGAACCCTTCCGCAATCGCCAGGGCGAAACCCTGTTTATCGACGCCCGCAATATGGGCTCCATGATCAGCCGGGTCCATAAAGACCTCACTGAAGAGGACATCGCCGAAATCGCCCGCACTTATCACGCCTGGCGTGGGGAGGCCAAAGATGGCATTTATGAAGATGTCCCCGGCTTCTGCAAATCCGCCAGGTTAGAAGAGATCAAAGCCAACGACTATGTGTTGACGCCGGGCCGCTATGTGGGCGCCGCCGAAGTGGAAGATGATGGCGAAGTATTTGAAGAGAAAATGCGGAAGTTAACCCAAACCCTATATCGGCAGATGGCGGAATCGGAAAAGCTGGATTCTGTGATTAAGCAGAATCTGAGAGGATTGGGTTATGGTGAGTGACTGGAAACATATCCCTTTGGGTGAACTAATTACCCTACAAAGGGGGCATGACCTTCCATCCCAGGATAGAAGGAGAGGGAATATTCCTGTCATGGGGTCTTCAGGACTTACAGGACATCATGACACCCCAAGGTGTATCGGGCCAGGAGTAGTAATCGGTAGAAGTGGCAATTCCATGGGGGTCGTAAGTTATTGCGAAGTAGATTATTGGCCACTAAATACTGCATTGTATATAACTGATTTCAAGGGGAATGACCCGCGCTATATATATTACTTACTCTCACTTATAAAGTTTGATCAATTCAATTCTGGAAGTGCTCAGAAGTCCTTGAATAGAAATGCTGTTTATCCCTTTAGAGTATGGGCCACTACAAATGTAAAAACACAGCGGAGAATTGGACAAGTATTAGAAGCCTTTGAACAACAAATCGAACTAAACCGCCAAATCAACACCACCCTGGAATCCATGGCCCAGGCGTTGTTTAAAAGCTGGTTTGTGGATTTTGATCCGGTCATCGACAACGCCCTCGCCGCCGGCCATCCCATCCCCGAGGAACTGCAAGCCAAAGCCCAACGTCGCGCAGCCCTTGGCGACCAGCGCCAGCCGCTGCCGGCGGAGATTCAGAAACTCTTTCCCAGCAGTTTTGTGTTTAATGAGGAGTTGGGGTGGGTGCCGGAGGGGTGGGAAGTTATCCCCATAAGTAGGGCTCTATCTATCAACCCAAGGGTTACTATTAAAAAAGGAAAAACTGCTAAGTACGCCGATATGAAAGCGCTACCTACCTCGGGTTACATTATTGAGGATATTATCGAAAAAGCGTTTTCAGGAGGCGCAAAATTTGAGAATAACGACGTGTTATTAGCAAGGATTACTCCCTGCTTGGAAAATGGGAAAACAGGCATTGTTGATTTCTTAGATGAGGGAGAGGCTGGCTTTGGTTCAACTGAGTTTATCGTGTTGAGAGAAAGTATCCCCTTTAAAATGCCATTCATTGCTGCATTGGCACGGCATGAACCATTTCGGCAACATTGCATTTTAAATATGATTGGTTCTTCAGGCCGCCAAAGAGTACAAAATGCATGTTTCGATAGCTATTACCTAGTTGCACCTAGAGAAGATCAAATACTTATGATATTTGATAAGCAATGTGAGCCTTACTTTAAGAAAATGTCGATTATGGCTAGAGAAAGTAGCAACCTAGGCAAACTAAGAGACACTCTACTCCCAAAACTCCTCTCCGGCCAACTCCAAATCCCCTACGCAGAAGCCGCTGCCGAGAACACCCTGGAGACGTTATGATCCGACTTCACTGCACGAAAAAACTGCTCGCCAAGCTACCGCTAAATGAAAGCGGCACACTTCCCAATCAGGAATGCACTGCTACGGAAAGCCCATTAAGCGGTTGGCACGCCAACCTGATTATTCTGCAACGTCGTCAATGCGTGTTGTTCGTGCATGACGCCACCCGCTTTCCGCTGTTTGCGCCAAGCTTGAAGAAAGCGGATTTCGCCAGACTGGATTGGCACTTTACCGATGTGTTCATGAATACCCTGCTCAAGGTGGGCGCCAGCGAGCAGGCTTTAGAGAACGCGCAACGCTTTCTGGCGCCGTTAGTGTGCGACAGCGTTTGTAACCGCTCCGTGCAAGGCACGATGAATCAGATGACGCAGGATCTGGAAAACCGGCTTTGGTTTGACAGAAGTTCTGTGGAGGATCTGTTGCCTTACAGCACCAGCGCCTGGCTGACTGAGCGCCCCTGTAACGTCAAGGGAATGAAGGATTGCATCTGGCCTACTAAGGCGATGTTGTCTTTGTTGGAAAAGGCGACATAGAACAACGTGGGCCTGCCCCGAACCTTATGTTACGAAAGCTCATTGAACATGCCTCGTCCATTGCGGACATCTGTTTTCAGCATGGTTGCGCTTTTTTGACAAGCATAAGCGCCCAGACCATTTATATTCGTTTTAAGGCCGCCCCAACTGATTCCACGCCTATAAATCACAACTTCACCCTACACAGCCAATAGCCGCCAGGCGACAAGGAAGTGTTTGGATTTGCTGGAAATTTTTTTTATTTATGCGACAGTAACAACTATAAGCTGTTTAAGAAAAATTTCCTCAAGCCCCATTAGTTTGGTTGTCACAAAGCTCAATCCATTGGGGTCAAATGACATGTGGGCGCCACGTTACAAATTCATGCGCAGGCGCTTAAAACCAATAGGAAATCCCGACCTGGAATGGGTCTGGTGGGTAGGACATCAATGAGTTTTAATGAAGCCAAGCTGGAACAGGCCATCATTCAATTACTGAAAGAACAAGGCTATCGGCATTACTCAGGCGGTAGCCTGGCCAGACCCGCCACTGAAGTTCTGTTGAAAGAGGACCTGCGGAATTTCCTGACGATCCGGTACGAAGGCGACGACATTACCCCCGGAGAAGTGGAATCCATCATTCAGCAGCTGGAAAAATTACCGGCGGCGGACCTCTACGACAGTAATAAAACTATTCACAAACGCGTCGCGGATGGCTTTCTCCTGAAGCGGGAAGACCGCAGTAGAAAAGATCTTTATATCCAACTGATCGACTACGCGGGTCTACCTGAACAACGAATCCCCTCTTCCGACGAAGTAGAAACCCTGGGCGTTGATAATCAGTCCTCTGTTTACGACAGCAATATTTACCGGCTCGTCAGCCAACTGGAAATTGAAGGCAAGGAAAAGCGGATTCCCGACGCCATTCTCTATATCAACGGCCTGCCATTAGTGGTCTTTGAATTTAAAAGCGCCATACGGGAAGAAGCTACTATCTACGACGCTTACAAGCAGCTCACTATCCGCTATGCCCGCGATATTCCCGAGTTGATGAAGTATAACGCTTTGTGCGTTATCAGCGATGGCGTCAACACTCGTATGGGGTCGCTGTTCGCCCCTTACGACTTTTACTACACCTGGCGCAAGGTGACGGGTAATGAACCCATTGAGCAGGACGGTATTAACGCCCTGCATACCATGATTCAGGGGCTATTCGATAAAACCCGCCTGCGCGAGGTCATTCGCCACTTTATCCATTTCCCGGATGTCTCCAAAAGCGAGACTAAGATCGTTTGCCGCTATCCACAGTATTACGCGGCGACAAAGCTCTATGCGAACATACTCAAACATCGCAAGCCGGAAGGCGATGGTAAGGGCGGCACTTATTTTGGCGCCACAGGCTGCGGCAAAAGCTTCACCATGCTGTTTTTGGCCCGTCTGTTAATGAAAAGCGTGGCCTTTGAAAGCCCCACCATTGTGTTGATTACCGACCGCACAGACCTGGACGACCAACTTTCCGCCCAGTTCACTAACGCCAAGGAATACATTGGCGATAGCACTATTATTAACGTGGAAAGTCGCGAGCATCTGCGAGAACTGCTTAAGGGACGCAACAGCGGCGGCGTTTTCCTGACCACTATTCAGAAGTTTACTGAGGATACAGAGCGGCTTACGGATCGCACCAACGTGATCTGCATTTCCGATGAAGCGCATCGAAGCCAGATTAATCTGGATCAAAAATTAAGGGTCACTGAAAAAGGAGTCAAACGCACCTACGGCTTCGCCAAGTATCTGCATGACTCTCTCCCCAACGCCACCTACGTCGGCTTTACCGGTACGCCTATCGACGCGACCCTGGATGTATTCGGCGAGGTGGTGGACAGCTACACCATGACCGAATCCGTCAAAGATGAGATCACTGTCCGCATTGTGTACGAGGGCCGCGCAGCCAAGGTTGTATTGGACAACGATAAACTGAGAGAGATTGAAGAGTATTACGCTCAGTGCGCTGAAGATGGAAGCAACGACTATCAAATTGAAGAGAGCAAAAAAGCCAGCGCCAATATGCGTCTGATCCTAGGCGATCCTGATCGCCTGAAAGCGCTGGCTATCGACTTTGTTCACCATTACGAGAAGCGTATTGAGGAAGGCGCCAGCGTAAAAGGCAAAGCGCTGTTTGTATGCAGCAGCCGCGACATCGCTTATCAGTTCTGGCAAGAAGTCACCGACTTACGTCCAGAATGGAACAAGGAATTAGTCTGCGAGGCCGGAGCGAGCCTTTCCGAGCAAGAGCGGAAAGAGATCAAGCCCATCGAGCGGATCAAGATGATCATGACCCGCAGCAAAGACGACGTTAAAGCTCTCTATGCAATGCTGGGCTCACAGGACTACCGTAAAGAGCTGGACCGACAGTTTAAAAACCCAAAGTCCAACTTCAAAATCGCCATTGTCGTGGATATGTGGCTCACCGGTTTTGATGTCCCCTTTCTGGACACTATCTACATCGACAAACCTATCCAGCGCCATAACCTGATCCAGACCATCTCACGGGTTAATCGCAAGTATGAGGGCAAAGAAAAAGGCCTGGTAGTGGATTACATCGGCATCAAAAAGCAGATGAATCTGGCGCTGGCGCTCTATAACAAAGCCGACCAGCAGAATTTTGAGGAGATTCAGCAATCGGTGGTGGTGGTGAAAGATCATCTCGACCTGCTAAGCAAACTCTTCCACAAATTCGATACCCAGCCCTATTTTGCGGGAAGCCCTCTTGAACAGCTCAACTGTTTGAATATGGCGGCTGAGTTTATTCAGATTACGGACAAAATTGAAAAACGTTTTATGGCCCTGGTGAAGCGCCTAAAAGCCGCCTACGACATCTGTAGCGGCTCCGAAGCGATTAATCAGAAGGAAAGGGACTGGATACACTTCTATTTGGCTGTGCGCTCTATTGTCTTTAAGTTGACCCGCGGAACCGCACCGGACATCACCCAAATGAACGCCCGCGTACGCGAGATGATTGCAGAGGCGCTAAAAGCGGACGGTGTGGAGGAAGTCTTCAGATTGGGTGATGAAAACGCCGGCGAAATGGACATTTTTAATGATGACTATTTAGCCAAAATAGAAAAGATCAAACTGCCGAACACCAAAATCAAACTCCTGCAAAAGCTTTTGGAGCGGGCGATTGAAGACTTCAAAAGAGTCAATAAAACCAAGGGCGTCGACTTTGCCGAGAAGTTCCGGAGACTGGTTGATCACTACAACGAGCGCAAGGAAGATGACGTCCTGGTAAGCAATGTGCTGGAAGACTTTTCCGACGAAATCATCGATCTGATTCAAGCCCTCAAAAAAGAGAAGGCCTCCTTCGCCGACTTGGGCATTGATCTTGAAGAAAAAGCCTTCTATGACATTCTGAAAAAGCTGGCCCTTAAATATGATTTTTCATACCCGGAAGACAAGATGCTGGCGCTGTCATCCGCGGTGAAAGATGTGGTGGACGATAAGACCCAATACACCGACTGGAACCAACGCGAAGATATCAAGGCGGAGTTGAAGGTGGCGTTGATTCTGGTGCTCGCCAAGCATGGCTACCCTCCCATTGCTCACGATGAGGTGTATAAGGAAATTTTTGAGCAGGCGGAGAATTTTAGAAAGTATCACAAGAATACTCTGAAAACTTATACCTATAACGGCCACCTGTTCTTCGATACCGAGGATTTTGATATCGCCCAAAACGCCTTTGAAAAATACAAAGCGTTTGTTTGGTCCTGCGGCATGGCGCTGTCTGATGAAGGCGAGTTTTATCAAGGTTCATGGATACGCAAAGGCATCAAACTTATTCAGAGAGCCTACAACTCTGAGGAAGCCCAGCAAACCTTGATGAAAGCGCAAAAGGCTATAGAACTAGCCAACATAGAAAAAGTGCAATCCGAGGTGAATAAAAATAACTCAGAAGCTGCCGCAGCGTTAATCAACTCACTGAAAGACGTCTCGCAAGCAGCGACTCTGATAGGCTCGCTCGTTATTATCAAGCTCACAATAAACGGAGAATCACAGGTGATTTCACAATTACTGACCACAGAGCAACTACTGGTGCTGGAAAAGAACCCCACTCTGTTGAATCAGCCCGCGAAACTGCTTGAGCAACTGAAGAAACCGGATTAAAAGACGCCCTCTTTTTTTTCAGAGGGTGGTTAAACGGCAATTAGACAACACAGGCACGTGAAAGGAGTCTTTATGGACAAAAATGGTTGGATGGTTCGAGCTGGAGAAGGAGGCCGTTTATTTGATCACTTCGAGAAAGGCTATATCGCGGTCGGATGGGACCTCATGGGAGATCTTTCTCACCTGACAGAGAGGCCGACGAAACCGAAGAACTTCAGCCATCCAGAGAGAACACAATTAACCAAAGCAAGGAACTTATTAAAGATAAGATCATTGCACTGGATGCCGACGAAATGGAGCAACTTATAGCCACAGTACTGCGTGGAATGGGCTTTCGCGCTCGCGTGTCGCCGAAAGGTCCGGATAGAGGAATAGATGTGTTCGCTTCACCCGATGGACTGGGTTTACAGGAGCCCCGAATTAAAGTGGAAGTTGAGCATCGCAGCGGTACAATTGGCGCTCAAATCCTGCGTAGTTTCATTGGCGCTCTTCGTCCCGGTGACAGAGGTATTTTCGTCAGCACAGGCGGCTTTACGCGAGAAGCCCGCTACGAGGCGGACAGAGCAAATATTCCTCTTACACTAGTTGATATCGACATTCTCGCGGAGCTGGTAGTCGACTATTACGAGGAGTTCAGTCTCGAAGGCAAAGCGCTTATTCCGTTAATTAGGATTTACTGGCCAGCTGAGTAGTTAAAACCGATGATTAGACCACCACATAGCTTCAATTTAGAAACTCGGATGTATAAGGTAACTCAATGAATCCCTACCAAGCTCCACAGGCGGATCTGACTCCAGAAATTAACACGGAGGATATGGACTACGTCGGTTTCTGGGCGAGAACCGGCGCCAGTATTATCGACACGCTGATCATGATGGCGATCACTTACCCGATTCTGATCTCCCTATATGGCCTCAACTATTTCGATGGGGAGACCTTTATCGCAGGTACGGCGGATGCGCTGCTCAACTATGTCTTCCCGGCGATCGCCGTCATTCTGTTCTGGATCTATCGCTCCGCCACGCCAGGAAAAATGTTGGTTAACGCTGTCATTGTCGACGCCAAAACAGGCGTCAAGCCATCAAAGGGCCAACTCATCGGGCGTTATTTCGCTTACTACCTTTCATTGCTGCCACTGGGCCTGGGTTTCCTGTGGGTCGCCTGGGATCCAAAGAAACAAGGCTTCCACGACAAGCTTGCAGGAACAGTCGTTGTGCGGTCCAGCTAAGTAAATCCAACCATCCCCTTTAGCGTTATTGATTAAGTTTCGAGGACTCTATGGCTTCCATCATCGTGGTGAACGGTGAGCAATACTGGCCAAAATATCTGACTGGCCATGAGGTGCATTACCGTCGTTTGCAAACCAGTAAATGGCTGTATCACGATAACCGACTGTGGGTGTTTGACGCTTCCGGCGTCGTGCGGGCGGACGCCGTGTTGTGGCGACTTGGCGCGGTGAAGCCGGACGAGTCCCATCGCAGCGTCCTTGAGCTGATTCGTTTCGCCGGTGTTCCCTGCGTAAATCCGGCGCGCACCTTACTGCGCGGATATGATCGCTTATCGATGCTGGCGGAACTGCAGGAGGCGGGTCTGACCGTATCGCCACACACTATCGCCATCGGCGAGAACCTGTTGGATAAAGTCGATCCTCCCCTGCCCTCGGTGGTTAAAGTCGGTAATTTTCACGGTGGTTACGGCAAAGCCCTGGCGGAAAACGCAACCTCCTGGTCCGACATCAAGGACCTGACGTTCATATCCAATGACTATGTGACGCTGGAAGACTACATCCCCTACGTCCGCGACATCCGCTGTCTGGCTATCGGCGACCGGATGTGGGCCATGTCCCGCCGCGGCGCCCGCTGGAAAGCCAACATCGAAACCCTGGACTTTCAACTGATGCCAGTCCCCGACAACTTGCGAGAGCAAACCCAAATCGCAATGGATCACCTGAACGCTGACATACTCGGCCTGGACTTCCTGGAAACCGAGAACGGCGAATTTATCCTGCTGGAAAGCAACGACATCCCCGGCCTGAGCGGCTTTCCAGAAGACGCTCTGGAAGCGCTGGCGAGGATTGTGAGGGAGAGAGTCGAGGGCGTTTAGCGGTTTGGCGGCGCCTCTGCTGATAACGGCAAAATGGACTTGCCGTCAGTGCTGACGCACAGATTTAAAGCATTGTTATGTTCGCCCAGGAATCCAAATTGCGAACGAACCTGCATGATAGCTTCCGCTACCAACTTTGGTGTCACTGAAAAAGAAGCGTCAGGAGTAGCCTCGGCAATCTCAGGAGAGAACCGCCACGGAATATTCATGTCTTTATCCAATGTAAACCAAGGCGCGCCCTTTTCCCCCTCCCGCCATACTTTCAATCTGAGCAGGTTCCATTCCACTTCATCAACCAACCAGACATATCGAGCATCGTTGACGGTTATTAATCTAGTCTTGGATTTCATAGAAAAAACAAGGCTGCTATTCGTTTATCTGTTAATTGATTTCCAGCAAAATTTTTTTGTTATTCCTATGCCAGGGGCCTTCAGGCATCCAATCTATAACACTATGACGATTCAGGAAGGCCAGCCGCTACATCCCTAAACGCCTGTAAGGCCGCTTCCAGATGATCAATGATCTCCTGCTGAAGGATTGCAGGCGGTGGAAGGTTATCCAAGTTATCCAGGCTATCGTCTTTTAGCCAAAAGATGTCGAGACTGGCTTTGTCCCTGGCGACAATGTCGGCGTATTTATAGAATTTAAAACGCTCCGTCTCTTTACGGGTTTTGGCGTTATAGCATTCGATAAAATCCTGCAGATCAGCAAGTACCAGGGGGCGCTGTTTTAGGGTGAAATGTTTGTTGGTTCGAAGATCGTAAAACCATATGCCTTTAGTATGCACCTTGCCATCACGAGGCGCGTTATCAAAGAACACGACATTCGCTTTCACGCCATTGGCATAAAATATCCCTGTAGGTAAACGCAGAATCGTGTGCACATTACAGGTTTCCAGCCACTTGCGGCGAATACGCTCACCGACTCCTCCCTCAAACAGCACGTTATCGGGGAGAACCACAGCAGCTTTACCCGACTCTTTTAGCATGGAGATAATATGCTGAAGAAAATTGAGTTGTTTGTTGGTAGTGGTCGCCCAGAAATCCTGGCGCTCGTAGACCAATGAATCCTTGTCCGCCACTCCCTCAGCGTCAGTAATTGTAATACTGCTCTTTTTACCAAAGGGAGGATTCGCCAGCACGTAGTCAACAGTTTCCGAAGGCTTGTTGAGTAACGCATCGGACCGCTCCACATTGGGTTCGCCATCCAAACTCCCTATATTATGTAAGAACAAGTTCATCAGACATAAACGACGCGCCGATGGCACGATTTCGTTGCCATGGAAGGTATTATCACGCAGAAATGCGGCTTGGGGTTTATTTAGCTTGCTCTTAGTCGTTACAGCCGGATAGCTCTTGTTAGGATTCCAATGGGTATAGCCCTTTTTTATCCACTCAGGGTCACCATAAGCAATCCAATCATGGGCGCTAAGAAAGAAGCCCCCAGTTCCACAAGCTGGATCAGCGATAGTTTTATTAGCCTCTGGCTGTATACAGGCCACAATGGCGTCAATTATCGGACGGGGTGTAAAGTACTGACCCGCGCCGCTTTTGGTATCCTCCGCGTTTTTCTGTAACAGCCCTTCGTAAAGGTCTCCTTTTGCGTCGGACTCCAAACTGATCCAGTTCTCCTCGTTGATCAACTTAATGATGCGAGAGAGTTTGGCGGGGTCGGGGATTTTATTTTCGGCTTTAAAGAAAATAGCGCCCAGCATCCCCCGCCCTTGGCCCAGGTTCTTCAGGATCTTGTGGTAGTGATTTTCCAGCTTTTCCCCTGACTTGTTTAATAGCGTAGGCCAAGCGTAGGTTTCAGGCACACTGGTATCGCGATTGTATGGGTGTTGCGAATACTCGTGAGCCATCTTCAAAAACAGCAAATAGGTCAGCTGCTCAAGATAGTCACCGTATCCTACCCCGTCATCGCGCAGGGTATGGCAGTAGTTCCAGACTTTTTGTACAAGTGTAGCTGCATTCATTTACTGTTTATCCAGATTATGGTCTTTGTCAGAAGAGACCGTATATTTGCTTTGCGCAGCATCAATGGCGCGCTGTAAGCGCTCGTGCAGCAGTTGCCGCTCCGGCAACTCCGTCAGGTATTCAGCAACATGGATACCGCTTTCATCTAGTTGCAGCAGCTCAATTTGTTCCTGTCGGTTTTCCGCGCATAGCACAATCCCCAACGGCGGTTCCTCGCCAGGCTGGCGCTCATACTTATCCAGCCAACGCAGGTAAAGCTCCATCTGACCTTTGTAATGGGCCTTAAAGGGACCTATCTTCAAATCGATAGCGACAAGCTGTTTCAGGCGACGGTTATAAAACAGCAGATCAATATAGAAATCATCATCGTCAATTTGAATACGCTTTTGCCGAGCAATAAAAGTAAAGCCCGCGCCTAGCTCCAATAAGAAGCTTTCGAGGTCGCGCAGAATAGCGTCTTCCAGATCTTTTTCAAGGTAATGGTCTTCAAGTCCGAGAAAATCCAGTACATACGGGTCTTTTAGCAGTAAATTCCCTGTCACACGATCCGTGTTAGCCAAAGCAGCCAGCTCCTGTTTAACCAGCGCCTCCGGCTGCTTCGACAGCGCCGTACGCTGATACAACATGGAATCAATTCGGTTCCCCAAATCCCGTACGCTCCAGTGTTCAATACGGCACATCTGGGCGTAAAACTCACGTTGTAAGGGCTCTTTCAGGGGAATCAGCTTGGTAAAATGGCTCCAGCTCAATTGTCGTGACAGCGTTGCGACAATCTCTGGATCGGGAAAGGCCTCGGAAAACTGCATCATTCTGCGTAGCTGCTTTTCTGAAAAACCCCGGCCAAAATCCTGGGTTAATTGTCGCGCCAGCGTTGCGACAATTTGTTTACCGTAGTTAGCGCGCTCGCCACCGAGTACTTCTTGGTTAATACGCTGGCCGATCTGCCAATAGAGCTGCGTCAGGGTGGTGTTGACGGCAATAGCGGCTTGCTGTTTAGCACCGGTGACAAGTGTGCGGATTTCCCGAAGAAGCAAAGTGTTATCTGGACTATTCATCCCAAACCTCGCAATAGTTCGCCAATCCAGCTATGTAAATTTTCTGTATCTAATTCCTGCTCCTGCTTAAGCTGATAAACCAAAAAACCCAAATAAGTATTCTTGTTTTTGGGATTGAACCAGTGCCTAAGCTTTTTCAGCTCACGACGGAAAGACGCATCAGCGCCTTGATCGCCCCGCAGCCTTTTCAGAAACCATTTTTTAGTATCTTCCACAATAGGCTGGACCTGTGACCACTGGGCAGCTCGACTCGAGTTAATTGATTGCTGATCAAGATGGTAGATCAAGATGGAAAGCTGGACTCTTAAATCTTCTTCTGACCCTTCAGGAAAACGGGAAAAAGGCCTTCCAGATTTATCGAAGGACAGCAGTGTCCAATCAAGTACATCGCAGGGGTCCAACAAAGCTGGAATTTCATTATCCTGATCCAGGACATCATAGGCTCGATCGGGTTCATTCACTAATGGGAAGTAACTCGTTTTTCCACCAGCTGAACCTCTGAGACTTTTACGCCACTCGTTACAGTGCTGACAGGAGAATCGAAAATTATCGAGCTTGTAGGCAGCCCATTTATAACCGAGATGCTCCGGTTGAATCGTATAATTTTCTAGAGTTTTCTCGGGTGTTTTTAACCTAACACCTTTTACTTTACCTTTAGGACGATAGTGATCAACGGCATTATCCGTTCTGGGGATACCTGTTTCACAATACCAGCATCGGTCACAGGAAATGTCCGCAAGAGAGTCTTTAAGGCAGCGCCACACATCGGCGCGATCGTCAGCTTCAATCGTTCCATTAATTAAGTCGTTTGTAGCTGTCTGTGCACGTTGATCCCAGTTAGCAGGGGTTTCTAAAAAGGTGTTATCAACAAACCTCACTCACTTTCCCCCGCAAGAATTTCTTCCATTGCCTGTTTGGCTATGCTGTTTCTCTCTTCAGCGGATAGCGAAATAGCAAACTGCATCAGCTCTTGGTAATCCTCAGTTTCCGCTTGTTTTGCCAATAATTCACGACGATATATGAGGTAGCGCTGATAATCGTCATCGCGCTGCATTAAGTTGAAACGATCATCATCCAGCCACTGACTGATCACCTGAAAGCGCAGTTCTTGAATCCGAGTTTTATCAGTTAGTGAAGCCAATGCACGATACATTTCCAAGCGCCGTTGCGTGCGCTTATCCAGTGAGGAAGCAAGTCCAAACATATCACTGGTTACTATGCCCGAATAGCCCATCCCCCTAGGGTCATAGTCTGGCAGATGGGAACTAATGGATAGATACTCGGGATCACGATAGAGAATCTGCACCTGCTCGCGAGCAAGCTCAGCTACGGCTAAGGGGTTGTGCGTGTTGAGTACAATATGACTTGAGCCACTATCAGTTCTACCTGACCCTACAAACATTTTCAGGTATTTGAAGTAATCAACACTCCACTGTGGATTTAGATGGGTGTCAGGCTCATCCAGCAAAAACAGGCCTTCATCTTCAGCTGTAAAACGTAAAAGCCCCAGAACAGTAAGCAACTGTTGCTCACCTTCACTGAGCTCTCTGAATATTACAGTTCCATCGTTATTTTTGAGTTTAACTCGAATACGTACTTCGTCAATTAACTCTGAAACATAAGTACTCTCAATATCTCGGAAAAACTCTCGCGGCGTCGTATTCCCCACAAGTTTCTTAAGTGCATCAAGATCTTTCACATAAAGATATAAATATTCCAGTGAGGTTTTATTCCATAAACTAGTCTGTGTACGTCGATTAATACGAATAGGAGCTAACGAAACATCATATAACCGAGTCAAAAAGTTTTTTACGACGCCGCGAGAATTCCAGAATCTAGAATCGCCATCTGGGGCGTTAGATTTCCAGGGAGGCTGATTGAGAACAAAGAGTACTGAGTCGATACCAACGTCAGTATCAATACCAAAGTGTTCCTCTAAAAATTGCTGAACAAAGCTTTCCTGATTCAGCATGAATGCCAGCAGAGTGAATTGGCTATGTACCGGTTTGGCGTAGAACATCTTGCGCAGGCCAGGATCAATACCATTTCGCAAGTTGTCGTCGTATTTTTCCAGATAAGGGGTGAAGACTTCGTACATCCTTTGGCTATGACCAGAGTAATAACCAAATACATAGCTAGGTAAGAACTCATCTCTACGTTCTACAAATTTATTGAATTTTATAGGTTGTAGATTTTCTTCAGTATCATCAGCCTCAGAAAAAAGGCCTATTTGCTCCTCATCGCCATCCGTATTCTCTTTTGAGAGTTCTCGATAGGATACCTTATAGACATTACTAGCTCTGTCAGGGTCGGCATTGATTACAATTTCTTTGTTATGACAAAAGTAACGCAGTATATAGGCGAATGAGGGCTTTTCAGGTACGGAGTGTCCCCCCTTTTTGTTAGGCTTGCCGATCAGGTCCCTGAAAATTGTGGCCAGCGCCTCCAATACATTGGATTTACCAGTACCATTCCAGCCAATGACCACGGTGATCCATTCGTCTTCATCAAAATCAATAGTGACGTTTTTGAGGTTTTTAAAGCGTTGCTTATCGCCCGTTTTCTCGGAGCCTATCGTCAGTGAAGCTAAACGCATAACCCTTATTCGCTTATTAGTCTTATCATGTCGTAATCACCGTGACGTTCCACATCCAGGCGTTCGGCTTTGTCCAGTTTACGCAACTCATTATAAAGCTCTTCAATGCGATCGGTCTCAGTTCCATCTGTTACCCCACACTCCCTAAAGGCTTCCTGCGCTTCAATCCAATCTGCCTTGCTTTTCAGGACTTCTTCTAAGGTTTCCATATTCATCGTCTGCTTATTAGCTTTTTTTTTAGGTTGTTTTGGCTTTTTCTGCTTGGCTGCTTCCATTCGCTCCGCTTTTATTCTTTCTAAAAGCACAGATGCAGGCTCATCTTCTAGATCTTGAGGTACTAGCTTCCCGGAAAAAGCATCTTTTAGAATATTCTTTCTCTGTGCTTCCGATCGCTTAAGTGAGGCCACTATATCTGTATCTTCAGCGGAGGAGACTTCCAGGCCAGAGTTGACTAGGTCAACGATATAGTTTTGTTCTTTAGTTGGAGGTAAAGGGATAGGTATTCTAGCAATTTTAGACACACTCAATGTATATAAACCGCTGGTAGTTACAGCAAGGCTACCCATAATTTCAATACCAATGGGTGAATTCAACCAATGGAGCAAATATGGGTTGCTAAGTAATACTGGTCTAGCACGAATTAAGTGATTCTGGTGGACCGCATTTCTAATTGACCCATCCCAAAGAGCACATCTTCCTATCTCCGATTTACTCCCATTCCCTTCAACGATAAGCAAATCTCCCTCTAATAATCTCAGCCTTTCTAATTCGCCATCAAAGAGTTCAACTTCATGTATTTCTTCGAGCTTCAGCTCATTTCTGTATACGTTTGCAACACGTAAAAACGGATAACAATTTTCCTTTGGAGTCCGTTTGGGCTGCTTTTGAATTCCCCCCTGCAGTTCGCATACCTGTGCCACACTAGCCCATACCCACCCCTCAGGCAGCTCCGGCAACTCACTTATATCCGGCGCCACAGGCTCAGGATATTTACTTTGCCAATCCTTGGGAGGCGTTTTTCCTTTGGCTTTAAATTCCGCGAGCTTTTCTGATTCCCATCGCTCCCGCCGTTCTTTGAGGATACGTTGCAATAGCTGTTCGCCGGTTTCGCTGACTTTATTTTGCTTGCGCCATTCGGCCGTGAGGCTGCCTTCGACCGCGCTTTTTAATAGGGATTGGCGGTACTGCGTGAGTTTGATTTGGGCGGCTTTGAGTTCGGCGACGCCGTTATCGAGATCAGAGAGAAGTTCTTCGAGTTTTTCTACGATTCGGGTTTGCTCATTTTTGGGAGGCAAAGGTAGCAAGATATCATTAACGGTCTTCGACGAAAGATGCTTAACGGTCATGGAAGATGTATTTGCATTAATCGCATTTAGATAATGCGGCATCAAGTATGACAGTAGCTTAAAATTGTAATTTCCCGTTTTAAGATCTATCTTGCAGACCCGCTGATTTAGTAGGGCGTTTCCACTGCGCCAAAACGCACAATTAAAATCACCATCCATACCAATTAAAAAATCGCCAGAGCTTATTAGGTACTCTTCATCGAACGGACCATCATAGTAAGTTTCTGTGTCTCCAGATATCACGTCACGAATTCTGATTAACGGAAGCCCTTCTCCCTTACTATTAAAGTAAGCCGATTTAAAGGCATACCCATTGATAACTAACGCAATATCACTTATCAATACACGTTCCCATGATTCATGCTTAGAAAGCAAACCTGACGAATCTTCTTTGATAAGTTCTTCTATGTCTTTGGTAAACGCCATCTATATTTTTGGTAGTGTATTCCTACGCCACCAACTCCTGATTCATTTCATTCATTACTGTATCCAATTCACTTTCAAATAAGCCCCAGGCCTTTTGCAAACCGCCTTTATCAATAAAGGGGTTATAGTCAAAATCATCCCGCTCGATACAACAACTACTGGCGATGTGATCTTTGATCATCCGTAGCCATTCGGTTTGCTCGGCAGAAAAGGCTGATTTACGTTGGGCGTTGTGGCGGAATATCCACTGTTTAAATTTGGCATCGACTTGTTCGGCAAAGGGTTTCAGCTCGCCGTCTATGCCCATGGCGAACTTCACCAGGGCCATAATATCGGTGAGTTGTCGCTTTTGATTCTGTCCTTTGGTTTGACCCGGTTTGATACGACTGTAGGCGCTCCAGAGTTTTTCTGTTGTCAGTAACAACGGCGGCTTTTGCAGTTGTTGGTAGAGCTCTTCCACCATATCCAGGGTAAGCCCTCGCCGTTGGTATGGCTGTTGGTAGAAAAAGCTCAGCGCGGCGATTTCTTCTTTGTTCTCGACAATAAACTGCTGAAAGGTTCGGATGAGCTTTTCAGCGTTTTCATGGGCTTGCTCGCCGAAATCCGAGACCAGCACGGTATCCAGGTTAACGTGGTCGATAAGTTGCTCACGCTCCCTACGGGCGCTTTCGATACTTTCTCGCAATTTAGGATTGTCAAACGGCGCGCAGGCGGCATTCACCAACTGCTCACGAGCCGTGCTTTTTTCTTCCTCTGTGAGGCTATCTTCGCCACGGGTAAAGCCAGCGGCTTTGGCGTTCTTCAACGCCAACTCAACAATCGCGTCTGGATCGATGGCATTTAGCAGTTGCTTGGCAAGCGCTTGCACGCTATTGCCTGTTATCTGTTCCAGACGGTCAAGTTCCTTTTTATTCAACTGCTTATTCAGCCGCGTTAGACGATTCACCAAACTTTGGATGGTGTCGTCATCGCGATGCCCCATAGCAACGCCTTGCAGGAGATCCTTCATAGAGAGATTAGGATTGCGCTCCAAAGTGCGGCTTTCAGTTTTGCAGGACTTTTCTACGCCCACTGCGTCGATCAACACAAAGCGGTCTTTGGCGCTGCTGGCGCTTTGGCTAATACGGTGCAGTTCTTCAAAACTCAGACTACGCACCCCACGTCCCTTCATCTGCTCGTAGTAGCCTTTGGAGCGCACATCGCGCATAAATAGCAAAATTTCCAGGGGCTTAACGTCGGTACCCGTTGCAATCATATCAACAGTAACGGCTATCCGAGGATTGTACTCATTGCGAAAGTCACTAAGCACTTCGTCAGGATTTTTAGCGTTGTAGGTGACTTTTTGGCAGAACGCATTACCCTCGCCATACACCTCTCGCACCATTTGAATAATATCGTCCGCATGGCTGTCGGTTTTGGCGAAAATCAGTGTTTTGGGAACTTCCTGACGGCTGGGGAAAATTTTAGTTTCCACCGCCTCTTTCATCGCCTGGATCACTTTGCGAATTTGGCTTTTGTTGACTACCGAGCGATCCAGCTCTCTGCCGGAGTAGGTAGTATCGTCTTCGGTTTGCGCCCAACGTTTCTTGCGCGTGAGCTTGTCGCGATGATCTACCCACTCTTTGGCTTTCAGCTTGGCGCCAGCTTGCGTAATTTCCGTTTCGATTTCATACACATCGTAGCCGACGTTCACGCCGTCGAGTACGGAGTCTTCGTAACTGTACTCTGCGACAATATTTTCATTAAAAAAACCGTAGGTTCGCTTATCGGGCGTCGCCGTCAAGCCAATCAAAAAGGCATCGAAATAATCCAGCACCTGCTTCCACAAATTGTAGATGGAGCGATGGCATTCATCGATGATGATGAAGTCAAAGGTTTCAATGGGAACCTTTGGGTTGTACTGCACAAACTTCTGTTGCTTGCCTGTTTGTTTAATTTCATAGGGCGACATGTCCTCAGCGCTCTCATCAATGGGCGAATTGCTGAGGATGGAGTACATGCGCTGAATCGTACAGATGCAAACTTCCGCAGCGCTATCAATCGTGTTGCTGGCGAGCCGCTGGACGATGTGGTTCTCGTGGAAAAACGCCTCCTTACCCGGCGGCTTGAAGGCATGAAACTCCTGCTGCGCCTGTTTACCAAGGTTTTTGGTGTCAACTAAAAACAAGATGCGTTTAGCCCCGCCATGATTAAGCAGCCGATACACAGCATTGATGGCGGTGAAGGTTTTACCTGCGCCCGTCGCCATATGAATGAGTGAACGGGGCCGATTAGCGGCGAGGGATTTCTCCAAGCCATTGATCGCCGTAACCTGGCAATCTCTCAAGGAATCTTGCGCCAACGGCGGCATGTTGTTGTGGAGTTTATAGCGGGTGGACTCAGGCTCTTCGTACCAGACGGCCAGAGTCTCCGGTTTGAAGAAATGGAAAACTTCCCGTGACCGAGCGGCGGGATCGCGCAGATCGGTGAAACGAATCATCTGCCCCGTGGCTTCGAAGAGAAAGACCAGAGGCTTTTCCTTCTTACTCCATTTCAGCCGGCTATCGGCGTAGCGAGCAGTTTGCGCCTCATGGGAAGTAAGAATGGACTGGTCTTTCTTGGCTTCGATAACGCCGACAGGTTGGCGGTTAACGTAAAGTACGTAATCCGCCGGGCCTGAGTCAGTGGGGTGCTCGCGAACGGCTATTCCCAGACCTTGGCCAAGATTGGCTTCGCGATAATTCTGGATCAGCCACCCAGCCTGCTCTAACTTGGTGTCTATGGCATCTCGGGCGACTTGTTCGGGGGTTTGGTTGACCATTAGACAAACCCTCTGCTTCGAGCTTGCCCTAGATCGATGAACAGACCGTAAATAATAAACTTATCCAGGATACTTTCCGACTGTCCGTCCATAGGGCCTTGTATATTAAAAAGCTGATTCTTTTGTGGTTTTTAATTCTGCCATACGTCTATGGCCCTGTCAGCAAAGTGAGATGCTCAGCTAACACATCATCTATAACTATTGGTCTGAAACAATAGGGCCTGACAGGCGACTTAAGTGCACAGTTCTTTATTCAAACTTACTTATAGACCGGCTCAAGATTAAATCAGCAGACAATTAACATCCTTTATTATTTGTCTGCTGGATCAATAGTAAATTCAAAATGGACCAAGTCTCTAAGCCCACTTTCAATCAAACCGCAATCTCAGCCAGATTCCCTTTGCTTTCAAGCCATTCGCGTCTGTCGGAGGCGCGTTTTTTGGCCAGGAGCATGTCCATTTTTTCTTCGGTGTCGTCAGCGACTTCCACGGTGAGTTGCACCAGACGACGGGTGTCGGGGGCCATGGTGGTTTCGCGGAGTTGCAGGGGGTTCATTTCGCCCAGTCCTTTGAAACGTTGGACGTTGGGTTTGCCTTTTTTCTTCTCGGCGGCGATGCGGTCGAGGATTCCCTGCTTTTCATAGTCGTCGAGGGCGTAGTAGACGTCTTTCGCCACGTCGATGCGATACAGTGGCGGCATGGCGACGAACACGTGGCCGGCTTCCACCAGCGGACGGAAGTGCTTGACGAATAACGCGCAAAGTAAGGTCGCGATATGCAGACCATCTGAGTCCGCGTCCGCCAGAATACAGATCTTGCCGTAGCGCAGTCCTTCCAGATTGCTGGAGCCTGGATCGACGCCGATGGCGACAGCGATATCGTGTACTTCCTGTGACGCCAGAATTTGCTCAGAATCCACTTCCCAGGTATTCAGGATTTTTCCACGCAGCGGCATCACCGCCTGAAACTCTCTGTCGCGCGCCTGTTTCGCGGAGCCGCCCGCCGAGTCTCCTTCCACCAGGAACAGTTCGCCGCGCATGGCGTCACCGCCGCTACAGTCGGCCAGCTTGCCGGGCAGCGCCGGACCACTGGTGATTTTCTTACGCGCAACTTTCTTGGCCGCGCGCAAACGGCTTTGCGCGTTGTTGATGGCCAGTTCCGCCAGTTGCTCTGCTTCCGCCGTATGTTTGTTCAGCCACAGGCTGAAGGAGTCTTTCACCACTCCGGAAACGAAAGTAGCGCATTCACGGGAGGACAGACGCTCTTTGGTCTGGCCGGAGAACTGGGGCTCCTGAATCTTCACTGACAGCACATAGGCGCAACGATCCCACACGTCTTCCGGGGACAGCTTGACGCCGCGGGGCAACAGATTACGGAACTCACAGAACTCCCGCAGCGCTTCCAGCAAGCCGGTGCGCAAACCGTTAACGTGGGTGCCGCCCTGGGCCGTGGGAATCAGGTTGACGTAGCTTTCTGCGATCAGTTCGCCGCCTTCCGGCAGCCATTGCACCGCCCAGTCCACCGCTTCTGTGTTGCCCGCCATCTGGCCGATAAAAGGCTGTTGCGGCAAGGTGACGAACTCGTTGGTGGCGCCGCTCAGGTAGTCTTGCAGGCCGTCTTCGTAATACCACTCGTCTTTTTCGCCGGTGTTCTCGTCTTTAAACGTAACTTTTAAGCCGGAACACAGCACAGCCTTGGCGCGCAGCACATGGCGCAGGCGCAGAACGGAAAACTTGGGGGAATCGAAATACTTGGGGTCGGGCAGGAACGTCACCGTGGTGCCGGTGTTGCGCTTGCCGCAGGTGTCGATCACTTCCAGGTCTGACGCTTTATCGCCGTTGGCGAAGGTAATGCGATGTACTTTGCCGTCGCGGCGGATCAATACTTCCAGATTCAACGACAGCGCGTTCACGACAGACACGCCCACCCCGTGCAAACCGCCAGAGAACTGGTAGTTTTTGTGGGAGAACTTGCCGCCTGCGTGAAGCTTGGTCAGGATCAGCTCAACGCCAGGCATCCCTTCTTCTTTATGGATGTCCACCGGCATGCCGCGACCATCATCGGTTACGGACAGGGAACCGTCTTTGTACAGCACAACGTCCACCTGACGCGCGTGCCCCGCCAGCGCCTCGTCAACGCTGTTGTCGATGACCTCTTGAGCGAGGTGGTTGGGCCGCGTGGTGTCCGTATACATACCCGGACGACGGCGAACCGGGTCCAGGCCATTGAGGACCTCAATGGAGTCGGCGTTGTAGTTGTTTGACAAAAGCTTCTCCTGAATACAACTCGTTACTTGCCGACGCGCTTTCGGGCGGCGCTCCCTGCCCGCTGTTGACTGATTGGGCCGGACAACGGCCTTTCCCGGAAACGCGCCTGCATGCGCTTGTGACTTTCTCCGGGGGCGCAGGGGCCATTCGCCGGAGATTGGAATTGGGCATTAATTTATAGGAATGCCGCCAAAGATCAACTGGGAAGGGGTGAAATTCCTTTCACCCGCCCCGCTTCACTTGTTAAGAAGCTGATATTCCTTATGCGCTTGCGAGCCGCCCGCTCCGGCGCTACTGATGTCGCTCTGGAATCCGGTGGAGAAGGACAATCCTGATTTGGACTCACTCACCACAATAGATTCCGGCGCATTACGAACGGGATACTCCGCGCAGGCTTCTCCTGCGTCGCAAATTTTGCCGTCATTATCCAGATCGGTGCCCGCCGCCAGCAGATAAGTTCCCGCCTCAACACCGCTGAATGCAAAGTTGTAGGCTCCGCCAGAGGCGCTGGCGCTGACCTGATATAAAGTGTCCAGCGTATCGGCGTTAACCAGCAGGATATAGTGCTTGCCGGCATTCGCTGGCGAGTCCGGGTCAGCCAATGTCAGCGTTACAGGCACTGTCAGCTCAGCCGCCTCAGAACTCTCATCAATGGTATATCCGACAACTATTTCTCCCGGATAGCTGACGCCCAGATCCAAGCCGCTGGCGTCTGCGCTTACCAGATAGGTGGACGTATCGCTGTCGCTGTTATCACCGACAGATAACCATCCCAGGTCACCCGTAGTGGAAGCTGCTACAGATACGCCGCTGACGCCGGAGGGAACATTCAACGTGATCACCGTCGCACTGGTATTGGTAAAGTTCAGGCTGTTCACCGAGGCGGTAACGGCTGGTGGAGGTTCTCCCCCAGCGGCGACGACGGCTTTGGCGGCGTCAATCAATCCATACCCATAAAAATCATCCCTGCCTGCTGCACCGATATCCCGCGTCAGGTCGCCATTCGCCAGATATGTATTAATCTCCTCTGGCGTAATATCGCGAACCGACTCCATCAGCGCAAAAACTCCAGCCACGTGAGGAGAGGCCATGGAAGTGCCTTGCATGTATGCATAAGACAGCTCTATCGACCCGGAGCTGTCATCCCCCCATGTACTCAACACGCCATCACCGCGCCCGTCGCCGTTTACATCCTGCAGCATATTACCGCCCGGCGCTGCGATATCGACGGTGGAGCCATAATTCGAATAAGGGGCTTTCTGCCCATCCGCCCCCACCGCGCTGACAGATATCACTCCTGGGTAAGCCGCTGGATAAAATGCTGAAGAGGTGTTTTCATTGCCGGCAGCCGCCACCACTATCACACCGGCATTCAAGGCATCCTGCACCGCGGCGCCCAAAGCCGTAGAAAAGCCAGGGCCGCCGAGACTCATGTTGATAATATCCGCACGCCGACTGGGAAAGGTTCCAGAAGAGTTCGTCAATCCTGCGGCAAACCGAATCGCTTGCACCAAGTCGGCATCAGAACCGCTCCCCCCTTGCCCGAGAACGCGAATGGGCATGATCTTAGCCTCAAAGGCGACGCCGACCCCGCCAACGGCATTGGAGGCTGCAGCGACTGTCCCCGCCACATGCGTCCCATGAAAGCTACTCCCTCCCACCAGACTGTCGCCCGGGTCAGTTGGATCATTGTCGATACCATTGCCATCCAGTGAGGATGAGGTCGAGCTGACAAAGTCATAATCATCATTGGCGCTCACTAAACGCCCGGAAAAGTCGGGGTGCGTGGGCAATATGCCCGTGTCCAACACCGCGACAATCGCGCCTGAACCATGGGTGACATCCCATGCGCTGGGCAGGTTAATCTGCGGATAGTGCCATTGCAGGAAATAAAACGGGTCCGCCGGCGTTTCCGTTGCTTTACGAATGTAGTTCGGTTCTGCGAATTCAATGTCCGGCCGCTGGCGTAATGCCTCTATTAACTCAAGAGTGCGTTGCCTTTCCTCAGCTTTCTGCACCAGGGACTTGAGCGCGGGCCCCTGTACAATCTGAGCGTCATCGAAGCGGAACAACCCCGTATTGGCGTCCTCGAACCGCTCCAGGAAATACCCCGGTAACGCCTGTGCGGAAATGCCTCGCGCTGGTTTATAGCGAATAATCGCCTCACCTGGAACAAACTCCGCTTGGGCAGGGATGGCCTCAACAGCGTGCTTCGTCGTAGTGGCGGTTGTCTCGCCAACAACCATGACATAACTGGAAGGCCCAGCGGACTCTTGTACTTGAATATAATAATCGCCGCTTGCAGGCGCGGTCAGGGATACCGTTCCCGTATTAATCGCGGACAGCGGCGAGCCGGTTCCATCCACTCTACTGAGGGTCAATGTCTGGTTAACGCTGAAACTACTGGATGCTTGACTTGAAGTAAGCACTACTTTCTGTCCCGTCAACAGCT
This sequence comes from Hahella sp. HNIBRBA332, assembly GCF_030719035.1. NCBI lineage: Bacteria > Pseudomonadati > Pseudomonadota > Gammaproteobacteria > Oceanospirillales > Hahellaceae > Hahella > Hahella aquimaris. The sequence continues at coordinate 7,068,493 of NZ_CP132203.1, read as the reverse complement.
TGATCCTGAAAACATCTACAGGATCCAGCTGATATAACTCTCCCGAGCTGTACAGATTTGTTGATGCACTGACATACCCCCCAACAATGACCGGATTGCCCAGTGTCTGCGCCTCTGCTTCGCTGTTATTGGATACGGACCCTGCGCTGGCGTCTGAGGTATCCGAATCCACCTGCGTAAATGACGGAATGCTGATAGAACCCGATAACGTATAGGTCACCGCTGTGGGCGTATCATCGTCACTATCATCGCCGCCTCCTCCGCCGCCGCAGGCGGTCAACGACGTCGCCAGAGTGAGCATTAAAATCTTGCCGGTAAATGAGAGGCTTCGCATATAAATTCCACAACGCAAATGGGTCATATATGTATATCCTAGCAGGAGACGAGAGGACATGAACGCCAATTGCAGCGCCTTCGTCATCATTTGGCGTTTATACTAAAGCGTTCTATATAAAATATAACCAATTGCGTCAGAGCATAAAAACGCAGCGTCACACTGGAATGAGTTTTATGTCTTACGATTTGAAGTCTTTGAAGTTTCCCCGCCTTGCCGGTACGCCTCTGAAAACCCTGGTAAGCCTGCTCGAAAGCAACTATTCCCGCCGCATTTTGGGACTCGCGCTGTTGCGGGAAGGCGGCGCTTATAAACTGCGCGAAGCCGAACTGAACACGCCGCCGACACTGTTTCCCCAACATCCCCCCGGGCGCGCCCCGGAAGCGGCCCACGCCAGAGCCAGCATCGCCATAGCGGAAGAAGCGATTAAAAACGTACAGGACGCTTTCCCGCTGACTTCCGCAAGAGACCTTATCCAGGCCTACCGCAAAGGCCAGACCACGCCGCTGAATGTCGCGCAGCGCGTCATCGCTGCGCTGCAGCAAAGCGACGCTGGTCAGCCGCCGCTGCGCGCCGTCATTTTCAGCTCTGAACAAGACATACTGATGCAGGCGAAAGCCAGCGCGCAACGCTACCAGGAGGGACGCCCTCTAAGCCTGTTGGACGGCGTGCCGGTCGCTATCAAAGACGAACTCGACGCAGCGCCTTACGCCACGTCCGTGGGAACCCAGATATACGGACAGGACTGCTCCGTCGACCAGGACGCCACCGCCGTAGCGCGACTGCGCGCCGCAGGCGCCATCATCATCGGCAAGGCCAACATGCATGAGATCGGTCTTGGCGTCACCGGGGCCAACGTACACCACGGCCACTGCCGCAATCCTTACAATCTCGACCATTACGCTGGCGGCTCCTCCAGCGGCAGCGCCGCTGCGGTAGCGGCGGGTCTGTGCCCGATCTCTCTCGGCGCCGATGGCGGCGGCTCCATCCGCATACCCGCGGCGTTATGCGGCGTAGTGGGACTCAAGCCGACCTGGGGACGCGTCAGCGAGCACGGCGCCTTTCCGCTGTGTTGGAGCGTGGCGCATGTCGGCCCCATGGGACGTTGCGTCGACGATGTGGCCCTGGCCTACAGCGCCATCGCCGGCGCCGATCTAATGGACCCCTTCTCCATCGATCAGCCGCCGCCCCACCTTTCTGACTATATGAAACAGGACTTATCCGACCTGCGCATTGGCGTCTACTCTCCCTGGTTCGGACACGCCAACCGGGAAGTGGCCCAGTCCTGTCAGCTGGCTCTGGAGAAACTGAAAAGTCTGGGCGCTCAGGTGCAGGAAATCACCCTCGAAGGACTGGACCTGCAGCGGGTCAGTCACGCCATCACCATTGGCTCGGAAATGCTCGCGGCGGTGGACGCCGAGTATCGCCGCAATCCGCAAAAATTCGGTTTGGATACACGCTTGAACTTGGCCGTGGCGCAGCAGTTTTCCAGTACGGATTACATCAAGGCGCAACGTTTTCGCACCCAGGCCATGCGCGACTTCGACAACATCCTGCAAAAAGTGGACATTATCGTCACCCCCACCACCGCCATGACCGCTCCGCGTATTCGACCGCAGAAAGAGCCCGGCGGCGAATCCAACCTGCAGGTGCTGACGGAGCTGATGCGTTTCGCCTTCTCCGCCAATCTCACCGGCCTGCCGGCGCTGACCTTGCCGGTGGATTACGACGCCAAAGGCCTGCCAATCGGACTGCAACTCATGGGCGGCGCCTGGCGCGAACACATGTTATTGCGCGTAGGACGGGCGCTGGAAAGCAAGGTGGAGCTGCGACGCCCGGCGCTTTACTTCGATCTGTTAAAGCCCTGAGCGCCGCAAGAAAAAGAGCAGCGCAGACAAAGCGCGCTAGTCTTTCACGAAAGGGTTGGTTCTGCGTTCTGCGCCAAAAGTGGACATGGGGCCATGACCAGGGATGAAGGAAACATCATCGCCCAGTGGCCATAATTTGGTTTTAATGGATCGAATCAGGGTAGCGTGATCGCCTTTGGGAAAGTCCGTGCGACCGATGGAGCCATTAAACAGGACATCCCCCACCAGCGCCAATCGCGCGCCTTGATGGTAAAAAATCACATGTCCGGGAGTATGTCCCGGACAGTGCAACACCTGCAGCGTTTCCTCGCCGACGCTAACTTCATCGCCATCGTTCAGCCAACGGTTTGGGGTAAATTGCTTCGCGGTGGGAAAGCCGAACATCATACTTTGCTGCGGCAAGGCGTCGATCCAGAACTTGTCCTCATACTCCGGTCCTTCGATCGGAATCTCATGAGCATCCGCCAACTCCGCTGTGCCGCCGGCATGATCGATATGCGCATGAGTCAAAAGTACTTTTTCCAGCGTCAGTCCGTTGCGGGCCAACACGGCTTCTATCTTGGCGAGGTCTCCGCCAGGGTCCACCACGGCGGCCTGACGCGTTTTTTCGCACCAGAGTACGGTGCAGTTCTGAACAAAAGGGGTAACGGGCACTATTTCGTATTTCATGACTACTCACTAAATCCAAGTCCTACAACAGGCGCAGCCCCATTCTATTACACCGGGTCATTGACGCAACCGCTGGATTTATAAGGCTCCGCTCTCTTGACCTGAGCCGCTCAGGTAGTCTTCCTCAAACTGCTCCACCGGCATGGGACGGGCGACATAAAAACCCTGGATCAGATCGCATCCCTGTTGCCGCATGACGCGAATCTGGTCGATGGTCTCCACCCCTTCCGCCAGTATTTTCAAGCCCAATGTTTTCGCCATTTGCACAATCGCAGTGACGATGGCCAAATTATCCTGATCATGAGGTATGTCACGAATAAAGGACCGATCAATCTTCAACAAATCCACCGGGTAACGCTTCAATGAAGCCAGATTGGAAAAGCCGGTGCCGAAGTCGTCCACCGCCACGCCCCCCCCCAGACAACGCAGCTCCATCAGTTTGGACACCGCCGTCTCTACATCCTTGGCCAGGGCGCTTTCCGTAATTTCCAACTCCAGCAGGCGCCCATCTACACGGAACTCCTCCAGCATCAGACCGACCTGGGATACAAAGTCATAACGCCCGAACTGACGCGGCGACACGTTCACCGCCAAGCGCACCGCGCGACCATACTGGCGCTTCCAGTCAGCGATCTGCCTGATGGCGCAACGCAGCACATACTCGCCCAGCTGATCGATCAAACCATGGGCCTCCGCCACAGGAATAAACTCCGCCGGCGACACCGGTCCGCGCACGGGATGATTCCAGCGCAGCAGCACTTCCGCGCCGAAAATGCGGTGGTTGTATAGATTCACCTGAGGCTGATACACCAGATGAAATTCGCGGTTGACCAACGCCTTGCGTAGATCGCTGGTCATGCTCACCTGGGCTTTCAGTTCTGAAGCCATGTGTTCTTCAAAAATCACGAAGTCGTTCTTGCCCATTTTCTTGGCGGTGAACAACGCCATGTCGGCTTCTTTGTACACCTCGATGCCGAAGTTGGATTTGTGCTCGCGACTGTAGGTGGCGACGCCAATACTGAGACCAATGCTGATTTCATCCGCGCCGATGTTGAATGGCGTCTCACAGGCTTCCAGCAGCCGCTCGGCATATTGAATCACTTGCTTTTTATCCCGCACGCCTTTGAACAGAATGGCGAACTCATCTCCTCCCGGGCGACACAAAACCGCACTGTGAGGTATCAGGGATTCGAGCCGTTTGGACAAGTCGACGATCAGTTGATCGCCCAACTCATGTCCGTAGGCGTCGTTGATATGCTGAAAGTTGTCCACATCGATCAGAAACAGTGAAAACTGATCCCGCACGCCATAACGCACATTGCGAATCGCCAGTTCCAGCCGGCGTTCCAGATGCAGTCGGTTGGGCAGGCCGGTGAGCGCATCATGCTGCTCTTTGAACGACATTTCCTTGATCAGGCTACGTACGTACATACTCACCATACGGGCCCGTCGCGCGCGCGCCATCAGATTAATGCGCAACACTTCAGGATCGATGGGCTTCATCAGAAAATCGTCGCCGGCCAGCTCAATGGCGGTCAGTTGCGCGCTGGAATCGGACTCCGCGGAGAGAAACACCAGCGGCACATTGGCGAACTGCACATGTTGGCGGATGATCTGACCAACTTCCAATCCCGAGCATTCCGGCATATGCAGATCGAGTACGATGAGTTCTGGCTTGAACTCCATGATCACCTGCAGCGCTTTTTTCGGATCGCTCAGGGTGCGCGCTTCCACGCCCGCCGCCTCCAGATGCGCACGATAAAGGGCGGTAATATCCTCATCGTCATCCACCAACAAAATACGATACGGCTCCGTGGGTTTCTCCTCCACCATATCTTCAATGCTGGCCAGCAGACTCTCAGAGTCCAGAGGCTTGGTCAGATAGTGGCGCACACCGGCCCGCACCGCCTGCAAACGCGCCTCAAAGTCGGTGCGCTTGGAAATAACCACCAGAGGCACGCCGCTCAGCTCGGAGGAGTCCTGATTAATGGCGAAGTCCAGCCCGGCGTTGTCCCCTTCCGGCAGAATAACGTCCATCAGAATCGCCAACGGCGTTTCTTCTTTCGGCCGCTGCCCCAGCGCCGTCAGACTGTTGAAGATACGTGCGCTGTAGCCATGCTGCTCAATGTGGGTTTTCATCCACTGCGACAGCATCTGGTCGTCTTCGACAATGTAAACCAGGCGTCCCGGACGAGGGTTACTCTCCATCTCGCAAACTCCAGACGCGGCGTCGCCGGTATGTGGACGACGCATCAGTTGTAAAAGCAGACCCATACGCTCGTTATACTTATCAAACGCGGTCGAGCCTTCTCTGATTAAATCCTGCAAATAAGCGTTCAACTCCGCCGCCGCCGCGCTGAGCTCTGGAAGCCCAAAGGTTTTACCCGATCCCGCCAGGCTATGCAGCGTCATACAAATATCGTTGAGGCGTTGACGATCGCTCTTTTTCAGCAATTCATCCCACCATTTTTCCAACGCATCCGCCCTGGCGCCTAGTGATTGTCGGTAATGCCGTTGAATCTGCGCCAACTTGTTTATCAGTGCACCGTCCATGCCCTTACCGCAACTCCTATCAATCCGAGGTATTGGGTTTATATAAGCAGACTTTGTTACGTCCCTGTTGCTTCGCATCATACAGGGCGTCGTCCGCCGCCTTGGTGAGCGTCGCCATGTCATCAATATCGGGAAAGGCGGCGATGCCTGCGCTGAAGGTCACCCGCAGAGGCTCTTCCGCGGTATTGTGATTGATGGAAGCGAAACTCATCCGCATGGACTCAATAACAAAGCGGGCGTGCTCTTTGGTCGTGTCCGGCAAAATCACGACGAATTCCTCGCCGCCATAGCGCCCGATCACATCACTGCGCCGCAGACGTCCCTGCAGATAACGGGCGAAATTCACCAATACGCGATCGCCCATCAAGTGACCGTAATTATCATTGACCTTTTTAAAGTGATCCAGATCGACCATGACATAAGCCAAGCTGCTATCCATGCGGCGAGCCCGGGATAATTGTTGTGATAGATACTCTTCCGTGCTGACGTGGTTGAGCAGCCCGGTCAGACCATCCCGGCTCAGCATTCCCCGCAGTTCTCTGCCACGCCGCGCCCGACTCTCCACAGACGCCAGCAGAAAAGGCGCCGGCACCGGCTTGATAAGAAAATCGTCACCGCCAGCGCGGATGGCGCCCAGATGGCGGGCGATATCCTGCTCCACCGAAACAAAGATGATCGGCACGCCATAGAGCGTAGCGTCCTGGCGTATGGCCACCGCCAGCTCGATGCCGTTGTACCCGGGCAAATACAAATCCATCAGAATCACATCAGGAAAAAATTCCATCAATACGTCGGGAATATCCTCGGGCTGCGACACCACCCGCGCGTTCATTTGCGCCTGCTCCAGTAACTGGGCGTGATACATGGCCAGCTCACTGTCATCGTCGATCAACAACACTCTGTAAGGCACATCACCTTCCGAGATGAAGCATTGATCGAATTTACTCAATAACTGAGAAATATCCGGCGGCGCCTGCAACACTTCGCGTATGCCCGCCCGGTATGCCTGCACGCGCAGGAACAGACTCGGCGTCTGATGTAATACGAACACAAAAGGGACTTTGGTTTTGCCCATTTCTATGGGCGCCGGACAGGCCTGAGACGCGCCCAGCTCTTCATACACCACAATGTCCGGCTCAAACTGCAGCGCACTCTCTATCACTTCCTCCGCCGCACAGGCCCGCACTTCGTAACCGTAATGTTTCAATTGTTCCGGCAGCGAATTGCAGGCGCTTTCTTTCGACAAGGCCAGCAGGGCCTTGGGCGCCGCTGGCCGCTGAATGCGCTGGGAGGAAATCAGTGAGAGCTCTTCATTGCTTTGCTCGTCTGGTTGCGCGGAGGAGTCAACCTGAGTCAGCAGGTTATCGATTTCCAGCACCAAACGCTTGGCGTTCTCAGGAAAGTCAGAGAGTTGATCGATTTTTTGTTCAATCTTCTGCATCAGCGCGGAGAGTCGGGCGAACCCGTATGAGGCGCCAGAGCCGGCTAAACGATGCACCAAATGCCGGAATGGCATCAGAATTTCCCGGTTGAAGCTTTGCAGCGTTCTGACGGAACTCCAACTATCGCGCACATTGGTCAGCTTTTGCGGCAGCGCACTGGCGTACGCGGTGCGCAAGGCCTGCATTTTTTCCATCGGTGAGCGTGAGTCATCCTTGCTGTGCTCCCGCTCATCCCCCATGCACCTTCTCCCAAAGCCGCTTAACCTCATCGGAAAGCTTCATCGGGTCAAAGGGCTTGGGGATCACGCCGACCGCCCCCAGACTGATAAATTCGTCAATTTCCGACTTCTGCACTTTGGCTGTCATAAACGCAACGGGCAGATGCTTGCATTCCGCCACTTCCCGCAAGGCTTGCAATGTGGAGGGCCCATCCAACTCGGGCATCATCACATCCATCAGAACCAGATCCGGCATTTCCTGAGGAATCACCTCCAATGCTTCTCTGCCTGAGCTGCACAGCACGACCTCGAAACCACCAATGGCCTCCAGGGCCATCTGCGCTATAGCCTGAATATCGGGCTCATCTTCCACATAGACAATTTTCCGAATAGGAGGAGCCACAGGTATCTCCTTGCTCATTCACGCGCGCCGCAGCCACCAGCCTCGACGACCGGGCGCACGTCGATATTTTTCGTTGAACCTTAGCTAAAAGCATAGACCCCGTTTGCGATACGGGACAATTTTTTGTTTGTTTTAAAGGTGTTATTCCAATGCCTCAGAGGAAGACGGCCAGGATTCCCGCAGATGAAGCCATTGCGGCTTCAAGCCCCATTTTTTGTAAATGCGCTCCAACTCTCCGGACTCGTATAGCTGCGGCAGCTTGCGGGTATAAATGGTCTCAAACAAACGTCCGCGCTCGTTATCCGCAAAGCCCACATAAAGCTTCTCGCCGCTTTTGATCGTGACGGACTTATAATCCTGCTCATCTATCTCCAGCTCGCGCATGGCGCGTTGTATATTGACGGAGAAATCAATAACGAATTTGACTCTGCGTCGCGACACCAAACCAATGCCCTGCTCAACGCTTTCCAGCTCCACAGGCTCCATGTCAGGATTGAACCACTGTTTGAAATCATAGCCGCGAATCCAGGCCGCCTCTCCGCTTCGCACGCGCCTCACGTCGCGCCACTCCTCTTGTTGTCCTCGCAGAAACAACGCTACCACCGGATCGTCCACGCCGAAATGCAATTCAGGAATCAACATGACTTCCTTACGACTGCCATAGACGCCAACCAGCGCATCTCTTTCCTTGCTGGAGACCCAATACAGGGCGCGTTTCCAAGGCACGATCTCACAGATAACGACGACGCCATCCGGCGTGTAAATAGCATCAAGAATATCCCAGTAAAGGCCTGTACAGTCGGCATTGGAGTAGGCCGCCCATTCTTCAGTAACCGCGTGAAGCCTGAGTTCTGATTCAGCGGCGGATGGCAGGATCTGTAGCCAGAGGAGCGCGCAGCACAGAGCGCTGCTGCGGATTGACGCCATGGAGGTTTTCCCTTGCGGGGATGCAAACGCCGGTCATCAGCGCGCTCCCCTTCAGCAGACTTTTCCGAACAACGGATTTCAAGGAAAACTATAGACTATTATGACGGGTTCCGCGTCGTTACATACGACGTCGGCAGTTGCTAATCTTTAACCACCAGATACAGCGCCTGCTGCGCCAGATCCTCCACCGTCATGCTGCCTTCCGACTTGTACCAGGTGATGGTCCAACTCAAAGCGCCGGTGAGAAAGCGCCGCAGCACCGCCACGTCGCCTTTGACCAATCCGGCGTCGCGGGCTTCGCTCAATGTGTCCAGCCACAGGCCTTCATACTGATCACGCAATTTGAGAATTTCTTCCTGTCGTGCGTCCGACAGACTGCGCCATTCATACACCAGCACAGTCATCGCCTCGCCGGTGCCGCCGAGCACCGACTCCAGTTCGCAGCGCAACAGCGCCAGCAATCGATCACGAGGCGTCGGCGCCCGCTCCAGAGCCTCGCGCATTTTGGCGGTGATGTAGAGAATGGTTTCTTCCATCACAGCGAACAGGATGTCTTCCTTGCTGCGGAAATGATGAAAAATACTACCGCTTTGAATACCCACCGACGCGGCCAAATCTCTGACCGTGGTGCGCTCGTAACCTTTTTCCTTGAACAGGTGCGCAGCCTTGGCCAGTAACCTGCCCCTGGCGCTCTGAGGGTCAGTGATGCGTCCCTCTTCGATAAGTTGCGCAAGTTGTTTCATAAGCAATCACATTCCTGAGCTGACGGATGGAAAACCCGCGGCGGAATCCGGGGCGCCGCGCGGGGCCGCACATTCTAACGGCAAACGTCGAAAAAAACTCCCTTATGGCGCTTAGCCAAAGATTTGGGTCGCTCCTAAGTCTATCTCAATTCGGCCTCTTTACAAACCAAGCGCTTGCTTGGTATCGTTGATCGGGCTCGCATCATCGACAATAACCATTCAAAACGACATACCAGGACGATACGCGTGTGATCGCGTGATCGACCAGAAAGGAACGGGCGACGATCATGACCACCAAGTCTACTCTGCGCATTGGTTGCGCAGCCGCATTTTGGGGCGACACCAACACCGCCGCGGCGCAATTGCTGGAAAAAGGCGAACTCGATTACATGGTGTTCGACTATCTGGCGGAAATCACCATGTCTATTCTCACCGGCCAGAAGTTGCAGGACCCGAACAAAGGCTACGCCACCGATTTCGTTGATCATGTGATGAAGCCGCTCCTGCCGCAGCTGAAGGAAAAAGGCGTGAAGGTGATCAGCAACGCTGGCGGCGTAAATCCCCAGGCCTGCCGCGACGCCCTGCAGGAAATCATCGACAAACTGGGCCTCGATCTTAAAATCGCCGCCGTCATGGGGGACAACATTCTGCATCGACGCGCGGAGTTTGAACGCCAGAATCTGACCGATATGTTCTCCGGCGATCCCCTGCCTCCCGTCAGCGTCAGCATGAACGCCTACCTGGGCGCGCCGGGCATCGCCGCCGCCCTGGCTTACGGCGCGGACATCGTCATCACCGGGCGGGTGGTGGACAGCGCGCTGGTTCTGGCGCCGCTGGTTCACGAGTTCGGCTGGTCCATGAAGGACTATGACAAACTGGCCCAGGGCAGCCTCGCAGGCCACATTATCGAATGCGGCGCTCAATGCACGGGCGGCAATTTCACTGACTGGCGCGAGGTGGAAGGTTTCGACAACATGGGATTTCCCATCGTGGAAGTCGACGCCAACGGCGACTTTACCGTCACCAAGCCTGAAGCCACCGGCGGTCTGGTGAGTATTGGCACGGTCTCTGAGCAGTTGGTTTATGAAATCGGCGATCCCGGCGCGTATCTTTTGCCGGATGTCACTTGCGATTTCACCCAGGTAAAACTGCAGCAAAGCGGTCTGGATCGCGTGCGCGTCACCGGCGCCCGCGGACGCGCGCCCACCAATCAATATAAAGTATGCGCCACTTACCCTGACGGCCATAAATGCGTCGCCACCTTTCTCATGGCCGGCATCGACGCCGCCGCCAAAGCCCAAGTCACCGCCGACGCTATTATTCATAAAACCCAAAGACAATTCGAAGAGCGCGGCTGGCCAGTCTTCACCGATGTCGATATCGAGCTGCTGGGAACAGAAGCCACTTACGGTCCCCGTTCCCGCATTGCCGGCAGTCGGGAAGTCGTAGTGAAAATCGCCTGCGCGCATCCGCAGAAGGAAGCCCTGGCGCTATTCTCCCGGGAAATCGCCCAGGCGGCCACAGGCATGGCCCCAGGGATTACTGGCATTGTGGGCGGCAGGCCGACCGTGTGGCCGAAGATTCGCCTGTTTTCCTTCCTCACCCCGAAGAACGGCATCACCATCACCGCTAACATGGACGGGGTAGGCAAGCCGGTCAAGGTCGACTGGGACTACGAGGCGACGCCCTCCCTGGGGGACAGAGCGGAAGTTGCAGCAACACCGCTGGAAGCAGCCGCCACACAGGCCCCGCTGGTCAAACTGGCCTGGGCGCGCTCAGGAGACAAAGGCGATCACGCCAATATCGGCGTCATTGCGCGCCGACCTGAGTATCTTCCCTATATTCGCGCCGCCCTCACCGAAGCTGCAGTGGGCGACTACATGCAGCATTTATTGCACCCAGAGAATGGCCGCGTCACCCGCTGGGAATTGCCGGGCATATTCGCTCTGAACTTCCTGCTGGAGAACAGTCTGGGCGGCGGCGGGGTCGCCAGTCTGCGCATTGATCCACAGGGGAAAGCCTTCGCACAGCAGTTGCTGGAATTCCCGATCCCCATCCCCAGCAGCATTGCAGAGGAGTTAGCCTGAGATGCCTTATCAATCCGTGTTCCGGGAAAACACATTCGCTGACCGCACCGTTATTGTCACCGGGGGCGGCAGCGGCATCGGGCGCTGCGTCGCTCACGAACTCGCCGCCCTGGGCGCAAGGGTCGCCATTATCGGGCGCAAGCAGGAAAAGCTGGACCGAGTGCTGGGCGAAATCCATGAGGATGGCGGCCGCGCCAGCGGGTATGTCTGCGATATTCGCGAAGAGGACAAAGTCAAAGCCGTCATCGCCGACATCCTTGCGGAGCTGGGTCCGGTCTACGGACTGGTGAACAACGCCGGCGGTCAGTATCCCGCGCCTCTATCCGCCATCAATCAGAAAGGGTTTGAAACCGTCGTGCGCACTAATCTGGTGGGCGGATTTCTGATGGCCCGCGAGCTATACAACCAATGCCTTAATAAACAGGGCGGCGCCATCGTCAACATTATCGCCGACATGTGGGGCGGCATGCCCGGCATGGGTCACTCCGGCGCCGCCCGCGCCGGCATGGATAACTTCACCAAAACCGCCGCCGTGGAATGGGCCGCGGCGGGCGTGCGCGTCAACGCCGTGGCGCCGGGCTGGATCGCCTCCAGCGGCCTGGACCATTACGACGCCAGCATGAAACCCATGCTGCTGTCGCTGGCCAATGGCGTGCCGTTAAAACGCCTGGGGACGGAGGCCGAAGTTTCCGCCGCCATCTGCTTCCTACTCAGCGAGGCGGCGGCTTTTATCAGCGGCGCCACCTTGAGAGTGGACGGCGGCGCCTCGCAGGGCGGCCGCGTATGGCCCCTGCCGAAAGCGCAAAACGTACCGGTCTACAACGGCTTCCATCGCGCCGTCCGACCTAAAGTTCTCGACGATTAACAGCCGGAAACGCGCCATGCCCAAAATCACCTCTCAGATAGACGTTCATTCCGAAGAATTCGCCGCCAACCGTCGCGCCATGATGACGGCGATCGAATCCTTCCGCTGCATTGAAAACAAAGTGCGCGAGAAGGCCCTGGAAGCCCGCGAGAAATTTCATAAAAAAGGCAAGTTGCTGCCCGGAGAGCGCCTGAACCTGTTATTGGATCGCGGCGCGCCTTTTCTGGAGCTGTGCTCTCTCGCCGGCTACAAAATGCATGACGACAAGGACGGCTCCTACGCCGGCGGCGGCTCCATCGTCGGTATCGGTTATGTGCAGGGCGTGCGCTGCCTGATCATTGTCAGCAACAGCGCGGTCAAAGGCGGCGCTATTTCCCCCGCCGGTCTGGAGAAGACCCTGCGTGTGCAGCAGATCGCCATGGAGAACAAGCTGCCGGTGATCACCCTGGCGGAATCCGCCGGCGCCAACCTCAACTACGCCACGGATATTTTCGTGCAGGGCGCGCGGGGCTTCGCCAATCAGTGCCGCCTGTCCGCCGCAGGTCTGCCCCAGGTCACCGTGGTGCATGGCAACGCCACCGCGGGCGGCGCCTACCAGCCCGGTCTTTCCGACTATGTGATCGCAGTAAAGAACAAAGCCAAAATGTTTCTCGCCGGTCCGCCACTGTTAAAAGCCGCCACCGGTGAAATCGCCGACGACGAAACCCTGGGCGGCGCGGAGATGCACGCCTCCATCGCCGGAACAGCGGAATTCCTGGCGGAAGACGACGCCGATGGCGTACGCCTGGCGCGGGATATCCTGCAACGCATTCCCTGGAACGAACAGCTCGCTCCAACGCCTGCGCGCACCTGGAAAGAACCGCTGTATCCGGCGGAAGAACTGCTTGGCGTGGTTCCCGCCGACGCTCGCAAGCCCTATGACGTGCGCGAAATCGTCGCCCGTATCGCTGACGGCTCCGAGTATCTGGACTTCAAACCGCTCTACGACAGCCAGACAGTGTGCGGCTTCCTCCACATCCAGGGCATGGCCTGCGGCGTTATTGGCAACAACGGCCCAATCACGCCCAAAGGCGCCGCCAAAGCCGCTCAGTTCATCCAGCTCTGCGAGCAAAGCAATACGGCGATCCTGTTCTTCCATAACACCACTGGCTTTATGGTTGGCGCCGATGCGGAACAGAACGGCGTCATCAAGCACGGTTCCAAGATGCTGCAAGCGGTGGCCAACGCCAAGGTCCCCCGCCTCACCATGGTGGTCGGCGGCTCCTATGGCGCCGGCAACTACGCCATGTGCGGCCGGGGGTTGGACCCCAGATTTATCTTTTCCTGGCCCAACAGCCGCACCGCCGTCATGGGCGGCGCCCAGGCGGGCAAGGTGTTGCGCATCGTCACCGAAGAAAAACAGGCCAAACTGGGCTTGACGCCGGATCCGAAAATGCTCGACGCCATCGAAAAAACCGCTGCGGAAAAAATTGAGCAAGGCTCCAGCGCGCTCTACGGAACTGCGCGCCTGTGGGACGACGGGCTGATCGATCCCCGCGATACCCGGCGCGTGCTGGCGTTGTTGCTGGACGTTTGTTACGAAGCGGAGCGCAGACCCCTGCGCCCCAACACTTTCGGCGTGGCGCGCTTCTGACGCAGGCGCGGCGAGGCAGGTTTACACAGAGGAAAAATAACAATGATATTCACTCAGGAACATAGCGAACTACGACGCACCGTGCGCAATTTCGTGCAGAACGAAATCAATCCGCATATCGATGAATGGGAAAAAGCCGGCGCCTATCCCATGCGGGAAATCTTCAAAAAGCTTGGCGAGCTCGGCCTGCTTGGCATCCACAAGCCAGAGGAGTACGGCGGCCTGGGCCTCGACTATAGCTACAATCTCGCGGCGGCGGAGGAACTCGGGGCCTGCGGCGCCGGCGGCGTGCCTCTCTCCATCGGCGTACAAACCGACATGTGCACCCCCGCCATCGCCCGCTTCGGCTCTCATGAACTGAAAAGCGAGTTTCTTGCTCCCGCCATTCGCGGCGAGATGATTGGCTGTATTGGCGTTAGCGAAACCTCCGCCGGCTCTGACGTCGCCGGGTTGAAGACCAACGCCCGCAAAGACGGCGACGACTATGTGATCAACGGCTCCAAAATGTGGATCACCAACTCGCCACAGGCGGATTTCATGTGCTTGCTGGCTAATACCAGCGACGACAAACCGCACAAGAACAAAACACTCATGGTCGTGCCCATGAACCTGCCGGGCATTGACGTGGCGCCGCATCTGGACAAACTTGGCATGCGCTCTTCGGAAACCGCCCAAGTGTTTTTCGATGATGTGCGGATTCCCCAGCGTTACCGCATCGGCGCGGAAGGCATGGGGTTTATGATGCAGATGGTGCAATTCCAGGAAGAGCGCATGTGGGGCGCCGCCAACACCATCATGGCGCTGGAAGCCTGCGTCAATCAAACCATTGCTTACTGCCGGGAGCGCACGACCTTCGGCCAGCCGCTAATCGACAATCAATATATTCATTTCCGCATGGCGGAGCTGCAAACGGAAATCGAAGCCCTGCGCGCTCTCACCTATCAAGCCTGCGAGCTGTATATCCAAGGCAAAGACGTCACCCAACTGGCCTCCATGGCGAAACTTAAAGCAGGCAGGCTAGGCCGTGAAGTCACCGACAGCTGCCTGCAATACTGGGGCGGCATGGGCTACATGTGGGACAACCCGGTGTCGCGGGCGTTCCGCGACGTGCGCCTGGTCTCCATTGGCGGCGGCGCCGATGAAATCATGCTTGGCATCATCTGCAAGCTGATGGGAACCCTGCCGGGCAAACGTAGCGTCAGCGCCGACGCCACAGGAGAATAAATCATGAGTCTTCCCGTCACGGAAACCCTGCTGGCCGAACGCCGCGATCACGCGCTACACATCACCCTGAATCGCCCGCAAGTGCGTAACGCCATGAGCCTGCAAATGGTGCGCGAAATCATGGCGTTGTTCGACTACGCCGACACTGACGCCCGTATTCGAGCGATCGTCCTGCGCGGCGCCGACGGCCATTTCTGCGCGGGAGGCGATATCGCCGACATGGCCAACGCCCGCGCGGCGGCGGAGTCGGGAGACAGCGATCCATTTCAGGCGTTGAACCGGGAGTTCGGACGCATGATCACTCGCGTCAATCAGGCGCCGCAAACCGTCGTCGCCATATTGGAAGGCGCCGTGCTGGGCGGCGGCTTTGGACTGGCCTGCGTCAGCGACGTCGCCGTCACCCTGAACAGCGCCCGCTTTGGTCTGCCGGAAACAGGCCTGGGCATTCCTCCGGCGCAAATCGCGCCTTTCGTGGCGCGCCGCATTGGGCTCACGCAAGCGCGACGGCTGGCGTTATTAGGCGTGCGCTGCGACGGCGAAGAGGCGACGCGACTCGGCATCGCCCATGAATGCGCAGAGGATGCCGCAGATCTGGAGGCACGGCTCGAAACGATTCTGGGACAGATCAAGCGCTGCGCGCCTCAAGCCAGCGCCATCACCAAACGCTTGTTGCTGGATGTAGAAGGCGCCGACCTGGAAGCCTTATTGGATCGCGCCGCCGCCGACTTCTCCCACGCCATTCAGGGCCCGGAAGGCAGAGAGGGCGCGCTGGCGTTCATGCAGAAACGCAACCCGGAGTGGGCGCAATGATCACCAAAATCCTGGTCGCCAACCGGGGCGAAATCGCCTGCCGGGTGATCCGCACCGCCCGTGATCTCGGCTTTCGCACCGTCGCCGTGTACAGCGACGCCGATCGCGACGCGCCCCATGCTTTATTGGCGGATGAAGCCGTGCATCTCGGCCCTGCGCCCGTGGCGGAGTCGTATCTGGACGCCGATAAAATTCTCGCCGCCTGTCGCCTGAGCGGCGCTGACGCGGTGCACCCTGGCTACGGTTTCCTTTCGGAGAACGCCCGCTTTGCGGAAAAATGCGCTGACGCTGGAGTCACTTTTATCGGCCCTCCCGCTGACGCCATCGCCCTGATGGGCAGCAAGCGCCTGTCCAAGCTCGCCATGCAGGAAGCGGACGTGCCCTGTATTCCCGGCTACGAGGGCGAGGATCAAAGCGACGCCACCTTCACCAAAGAGGCGCGACGCATCGGCTTCCCGATCATGATCAAGGCCTCCGCCGGCGGCGGCGGGCGCGGCATGCGTCTGGCGCTGAGCGAGGCGGAGCTGGCGGCGCAGATTAAGACTGCACGGTCGGAAGCTCTCAATGCCTTCGGCAGCGATGAACTGATACTGGAAAAAGCCCTGTTGCAACCCCGTCATATCGAAATCCAGGTCTTCGCCGATACGCAGGGCGCCGTGTTATATCTGGGAGAGCGGGATTGTTCTGTGCAGCGGCGCCACCAAAAAGTGGTGGAGGAAGCGCCCTCTCCCTTCGTCGATGCGGACCTGCGTGAGCGCATGGGCGCCGCGGCGGTGAAGGCGGCCCAGTCCTGCGGTTATGTCGGGGCGGGCACCGTGGAGTTTCTGGTGGACCAGGACAAGCGCTTTTATTTCCTGGAAATGAACACGCGTCTGCAGGTGGAGCATCCGGTCACCGAACTGGTCACCGGCTTCGATCTGGTGGCGTGGCAGATCCAGGTGGCCGCCGGCGCGTCCCTACCTGTCACCCAGGATCAAGTGCGCATCCAGGGCCACGCCATGGAAGTGCGTCTTTATGCAGAAGATCCGCAGCAGAATTTCCTGCCGCAAACCGGCAGCATTCAACGTTGGCGACCGGCATTGAGCGAAGGCGTGCGCATCGACGATGGCGTGAAGGAAGGTCAAACCATCACGCCCCACTACGACCCCATGCTGGCGAAAATCATCGCTTGGGGCGCCGACCGCGAACAGGCTCGCCGTCGCCTGCAACACGCCGTGGAGGACAGTTTGCTGTTCGGCGTCATCGGCAATCAACTCTTTCTGGCCAATATTCTGAAACACCCCGCTTTTCAACAGGGCGAGGCGAATACCGGCTTTCTCGCTAATGAATTCAAGGACGACCCCTCGCTGTCGCCCCAACCGCCATCAGATTGGGTCGTGGCGCTGGCGGCGCTGATTTTCCACCATCAGAGCGACCTGAATACACCTCACAGCGACTGGCGAAGCGCCGGCTATCATTCCTGGCCCTATGAGCTGCGCAGCGGCGACGACATTTGGGAGCTGGCGTTGGAGACGCAGGAAGATGGCGTGTTCCAGGTCAGACTGGAAGGCCGCACCCTCCCCCTGGGATTGCAGCATATCGAGCCCGAGCAAGCCCTGTTCGAATGTGACGGACTACGCCGACGGGTTCGCTACCTGCGCCAGGAAAATAGGCTATCTTTGCATCTCGATGGCGCTGTGTACGACTTTGAAGATCTGACCCATGCGCCAGCGGAAGCCGGCGACGCTAGCGGAGACGGCAGCATCCGCGCCTCCATGGATGGCCGCATCGTGGACGTACTGGTTGAACAGGGCCAAAACGTGGAGAAAGGCGCGACGCTGGTCGTGCTGGAAGCCATGAAAATGGAGCACCCATTGAAAGCGGATATCTCCGGCGTGGTGGAGGAAATCAAAGTAAAAACCGGCGACCAGGTCAGAATCCGGGAACTGCTGGTCACTCTCAGCGCCGAATAATCAATCAATAAAAACAACAAACAAGGACACGCCCATGTCGCCTCTACACAATAAGACCATCCTTATCACCGGCGCTTCCCGCGGCATCGGCCGCGCCATGGCGTTACGCTTCGCCCGGGACGGCGCCAATATCGTCCTCGCGGCCAAGTCCGCCGAACCTCACCCTAAGCTGCCCGGCACCATCTACAGTGTGGCGGAGGAAGTGGAGCAGGCCGGCGGCAAAGCGCTCCCCCTACAACTGGACGTGCGTGACGACAACGCGGTGAAAGCGATGGTTGAGCGCGCCGCCGCCGAGTTCGGGTGCGTGGACGCCGTCATCAACAACGCCGGCGCCATCAAGTTGTCCGGAGTGGAACATACGCCGATGAAGCGTTTCGACTTGATGCATCAGGTCAATACCCGCGCCGTCATGGCGACCGCCCAGGCCGCCCTGCCCTGGCTGAAGAAATCGGGACTGGGACATATCCTCAACCTGTCTCCTCCGGTCAATCTCAACCCCAAGTGGTTCGCCCAGTATTCCCCCTATACGCTGACCAAATACGCCATGTCCATGCTGACTTTGGGGATGGCGCAGGAGTTCCGGCGCTATAACATCGCGGTGAATTCACTCTGGCCGCAAACCCTGATCGCCACCGCCGCGGTGGAGTTCGAAGCCGGCGGCAAACAGGCGCTGGACCGCGCGCGCAGCCCTGAGATCATGGCGGACGCCGCCTACGCCATACTGACTGACAGAGAACAGCGCCGCAGCGGAGAGTGGCTCATTGACGAGCAGGTGTTGCGCGACACAGGAGTGACGGACTTTTCCGCCTACACCTATAATCCCGAAGCTGGTCAGGCGTTAATGACCGACCTGTTTGTCGACTAGCAGAGACTGTCGACTAACCGGGTTTATTGACTAACATTGAAAGGCAGTACCGGACCCGCTCCCTATTGATAAACAGGCAAATAGGAAAACAAGAGGACCGCACCATGCCGCAGGAAGGCCGCATATCCGCACGAGACCTGGCCCGTCAACTGCCCTTCGTCGCCCAGAAGCTGCCTGCCCTGCTCAAAGGTTATTACTACTACGCCCTGCTCAAGCCGGATAAAGCCCTGGCCATCGGCGATATTATCGAGCGCAATGCGGACACCCACGGCGAATGCGACGCGATACTCTACCGCGACCGGCGCATCAGTTATGAGGCGTTCAACGCCTGGGCCAACCGCTTCGCCCATTACTATCGCGCGCGCGGCGTTGCGCGGGGCGACGTCATTGCCTTGAACCTGGAGAATCGTCCGGAATTACTGGCGGCGCTGGCTGGCGCGCTGAAACTGGGCGCGGCAGGGGCGATGATCAATACTTCCCTGCGCGGCGACGCGCTGGCCCACTGCCTGAACCTCACTCGCCCCAAGCTTGTTGTTGTGGGCGAGGAACAGTTGGAAGCCATCGCCTCCGCCGCGCCGCTACTGAACATCCCCGCAGACTCACAGCACATGCTCTTTCTGGCGGATGCGGATACGCTCAAGGAGGATTCGATCACCCCGGAGGGATATGTCAACCTCGGCGCCATCATTAAAAACTATCCCGACGCCAACCCAGTGGTCACGGACCGCCCCCTCGCTGGCGATACCGCCGTCTATCTATTCACGTCAGGCACTACCGGCCTGCCTAAAGCGGCGCCCAGCAGCCATCGTAAATGGTTCAAGGCGTATGGGGGATTTGGGCATATGTCGCTGGCGCTGACGGAAAAAGATGTCGTGTACGCACCCCTGCCCTTGTACCACGGCACCGGATTGTTAGTGTGCTGGGGCGCCGCACTGGCTGGCGCTTCCGCCCTCGCCATCCGGCGTAAATTTTCCGCCAGTGAATTCTGGAGCGACGTGCGTTTATATGGCGCCACCTGTTTCGGCTATGTCGGCGAATTATGCCGCTATCTGCTCGCCCAACCGCCGGGGCCTCAGGACCGTCACCACAAGTTGAAAAAGATGATCGGCAACGGCCTGCGTCCTTCTATTTGGAATCAATTCAAGGAGCGCTTCGGCATTGAGCAGATTGCTGAGTTGTACGCCGCCAGCGAAGGCAACGTCGGCTTCACCAACTTTCTGAATCTGGACAATACCGTCGGCTTTTCTACTGCGCCTTTCGCTTTGGTGAAATTCCATGAGGGCACCCGCGAACCGGTCCGTAATGGCAAAGGCAAACTGCAAAAGGTCGCCAAAGGCGAGCCGGGATTATTGCTGGGTAAAATCACCTCCAAATGGAACTTTGAAGGGTACTCACAGCCGGAAGCGACGGAGCAAGCCATCATCCGCAACGCTTTCCGCAAAGGCGACGCCTGGTTCAACACCGGCGATGTATTACGGGAAATCGGCTGGCGCCATCTGCAGTTCGTGGACCGCATGGGGGACACCTTTCGCTGGAAAGGCGAAAACGTCTCCACCACCGAAGTGGAGAATGTGCTGGACAAGCTGGACGATGTGGAAGAAGCCGTCGTCTACGGCGTGGAGATTCCCAACATGAGCGGCAAAGCCGGCATGGCGGCCATCGTGGCGAAGGACAAGCAACGTGGTCCGGATATGCAACGACTGGCGCAGACCATGCAGCAAGCGTTGCCGGCTTACGCCATGCCAGTCTTTATTCGCGTCACGCCCGCTATCGCCAAAACCGGCACCTTCAAATACCGCAAAGTGGACCTGCAGAAAAACGGTTATCTATTGAATGAGCCGGAAGACCGGGTTTATCTATGGATGCCGGAAGCCGGCGAGTACCGTTCATTGACGCTGGAAATGATCGCAGCGCTGGAGTCCGGCGGCTACCGCCTGTAGCGCCCGTCTGATATTACAGTTGTTCACGTTTGCCGCTTTTAACGGAACGCTGCATCGCCTATTTTAGTGGCCTTCCATTGCAGTATCCCAGGTATGAGCCGGCGTTCGTTAATTTTTCAGATATTTCCCATGCCACGCCTTGCGAACGCGCTGTCAGCCGTTGTCGCTATGGCGTTGTTTTGCTTGATGTCATTGCACGCGAGCGCCGACGATGTGAATGTGTATGCTGGCGAGTTTCCGCCAACCATTCCACAGGTTCATCACTTCGCCACCGAGATCGGCTCTTCGCCACTGGAGCAAGCGCGACAGGCTCTGCGTACAGCGCCAACGGTCTCCGCGTCGCAGATCAACTTCGGCTTTAGCGGCAAAGAGCACTGGTTCGCGTTCAATCTTTTAAATCGCAGCAGCGATAGCCGCGAACTGTTTCTCAGCCTGGGCAACCCACTGCTGGATAACATTGAGCTATTCCTGTTCCGGGCCGGCGAAACCCAACCGGAATACGCCATCAGCAGCGGCGATCAGCGGCCATTTCATGATCGTCCGATCAATCACCCGCACTTTGTCTTCCCCCTGCAATTGGCCGGAGATACGGGCTATGAGGTGATCATAAAGATCGACGCCACCTCGTCTATCCAGGTCCCCATGAGCCTGTGGGAGCCGTCCCAGTTCACCGCCTACAATCACAAAGAAGCCAGTCTGTCCGGCGCATTGCTGGGCATCATCGGCATCATGGCGGCGTATAACCTGATGCTATTCCTGTTCCTGCGCGACAAAGGGTATCTGTACTTCACCGCCGCGCTGGCCAGTTACGCTCTGGCGGAGGCGACGCTGTGCGGGATGGCGTACGCGTATTTCTGGCCGGACAACCCCGTATGGAACGACAAGAGTCTGATGTTTTTCATCAACCTCTGTCTAGCGGCGCTGGCGCTGTTCACCCGTAGTTTTCTGTCATTGCCGGAGCGTCTGCCGGCCATTGCGCAAGGCTTCGTGCACATCGCCGCCTGGTGCTTGTTGTGTGCGGCGCTGGCGTTTTTCGCCTCCAGTACAGCCATGCTCAAGCTATCCCTGTTCAACATCGCGGTGACGCCGATGTTCGGCTACTTCACCGGGTTGTACCTGCTGCGCTCCAACTTCCGTCCAGCCCGATACTTCACCCTGGCCTACACCTTTCTGGTATTCGCGTCTTTAGTGTTCTGCGCAGGCAAAATCGGGCTGTTGCCGCTAAACGGTCTGACTGGGCACGCCACCCAATTCGGCGTCGTCGGCATGGTGTTGGCGCTCAGTCTGGCGTTAGCCGATCGCCTGAAAGGCGAAAAGTCAGCGCGCGAGTTCGCGCAGTTGCAGGCGACAGAAAACCTGGAGAAGTACCGCGCCATCTACGAAAACTCCCTGGAAGGCATGTTTCGTCTGGACGCAAAAGGCGCCCTGATGGCCTGTAATCCGGCGTTCGCGCAGTTACTGGGGGCGCGCAATGAGAAGGAGCTGGTCAGCAATACCCGCGACCTGACTGGCATGATTCCCCTTCAGGAAGACACCCGTCGCCTGTTCTTCCTGTCGCTGAAGCAGTACGGCCATGTGTTCGGATTCGAGGCCCGTTGCCAACGTCTCGACGGTAAACAGTTCTGGGCCACCATCTTCGCCCGTCAGATCGTCACGCCCGGCGGTCCCGGTTTTGTGGAAGGCTCCATTGTCGACATCACAGAGAAAAAAGAGAACGAGCAGCAGTTGCATTATCTGGCCCGTCACGATCCCTTGACCGGCCTGCTCAACCGTACTGAGTTTGAATACCGTCTCAACAGCGCCTTGCTGCGCTCTCGTGAGCAAGGGCTGCACCATGCGCTGCTGTTCATGGATCTGGATCAGTTCAAGATCGTCAACGACACCAGCGGCCACGCCGCCGGCGACGAACTCCTGCGCCAGATCGCCGTCATGTTCCGTCAGCATCTGCGGGAGCGCGACTCTCTCGCCCGCCTGGGCGGAGATGAGTTCGGCATTCTGTTGGAGCGCTGCGGCATAGAAAAGGCGTCGGAGATCGCCCATCGCTTACGTAACGAAGTCAGCGAATTCCGCTTCGCCTTGAAAGAGAAAGTGTTCAGTGTCGGCGTCAGCATCGGCATTGTGCCGATTACAGCGGCGACGCCCTCCATCGAGGAAATCTTCAGCCTAGCCGACACCGCCTGTTACGCCGCCAAAGACGCCGGCCGCAACCGCATCATCGTGCATAACGAAAAGACCGGGGAAATCATTCGCCGTCAAAGCGAGATGCAGGTGGTTACTGCGCTGCAGGAAGCTATCAAGCAGAACCAGTTGGTGCTCTACAAGCAGAATATCGGCGCGTTGAAACCGGAATTGTGCGGCGAACGTTATGAAATTCTGGTGCGCTTAAAGCAAGGGGCGGACATTCTTCCTCCCGGCGCCTTCCTGCCGGCGGCCGAACGCTACAATATCATCCGCTCTTTGGACCGCTGGGTCATTGACGCCTACTTTAAGTGGCTGCATGCGCGGCCTGGGCAAATAGAGCGGCTGAGTCAGGTCAACATCAACCTGAGCAGCCAGACCATCAACGACTCGGAATTCGCCGATTTTCTGCTGTCCGCATTCAGCAAGTACAGCATTCCCCTGGATAAAGTCTGCTTTGAAATCACAGAGAGTTCCGCCATCTCCAGCCTGGTGGAAACCACCGCGCTGGTGCAGAACATGCGCGCCAAAGGCATCAAATTCGCTCTGGATGACTTCGGCAGCGGCTTCTCGTCCTATTCGTACCTGAAAAGCCTGCCGGTGAATTCCCTGAAGATTGACGGCAGCTTCGTCCGCGACATCCTCAGTGATCCCGTAGACTTGGCCATGGTCCGCTCCATCACTGAAGTCGCCCATATTATGGGCCTGAACGTAGTAGCGGAGTTCGTGGAGAATGAGGAAACCGTGGAACGACTGAGAAGTCTCGATGTGGATTTCGTACAGGGCTATCACATTCACAAGCCCATGCCATTATAGGAGCGTCGGCCCGTCGTCACAGTCACAGGCCGGCGCATTCCTCGTAGATCAATCTGACGCTCTTGTCGTCGTCCCCGCCTCTTGTTTCCATTTCAACTCCAGCTCAAATTCCCATCCAAACAGCGACGTACAGGTTGCTTCGCTGTGCAAGGAGCAATGACGTCGTTGATAGACGGATCAATATCATCAGTGGATAAGCGCTGTTGCCGAGGCAATAAAGCTAATAAGAAAGAAAGGATATGAAGAGATGGGAGTGTTGCAGGAGATCATAAATACCAGTGGGAGGCGAGGCGCCGTCCCACTGGTATTTATGGCCGCTTTAGATTAGCGGACTAGCGCTTAAGAGCGTGGACGTTTAGCGGGACGAGGACCGCCACGACCGCTGCGAGGCTTACGCTCTGGCTTACCGGCGTCCGGCTTCATGTTGATCAGCTGCTGACGAATGCGTACTTTCTGCAGGTGCTGAAGCACTTCTTTCGGCATGCCTTCTGGTAGCTCAACAGTACTGAAGTTGTCGTAAATGGCGATGTGGCCAATGTACTTGCTTTCAATGTTCGCTTCGTTCGCGATGGCGCCGACGATATCACCAGGGCTAACGTCGTGGGAGCGGCCCACTTCGATGCGGTAACGCTCTCTCGGTATGCCGTCGTCGCGACGCGAATCACGACCTTCGCGCCCCTCGCGGCCTTCACGACCACGACGATCGCGATCACGAGGATTGCGACCACGGCCATCACGGTCACGATCGCGACCACGGAAGTCTTTATCCAGCTTCGGCAGGTCTTTCAGAATCGGGAACAAAGGCTGTTCCACCTGCAGACGGAACGCCAGCGCGGCGGCGACGACTTCCAGCGACAACTCATTTTCCTGACAGAAGTCCAGCACGACCTTTTTCATGGACTCCAGATCCTGGCCGTCCAGAGTGCGGTGCAGGTTTTCCTGGAACTGCTGGATGCGCTGCTCACTGATCTTCTCAGCGGAAGGCGCTTCATAAGGGGTCAGCGGTTGCTTGGTGGCCATTTCGATCGCGCGCAGCAAGCGACGCTCTTTCGGCGCTGCGAACAGGATCGCCTTGCCTTCACGACCAGCGCGGCCGGTACGGCCGATACGGTGAACGTAGGCTTCGGTGTCGTAAGGAATGTCGTAGTTCAGAACCAGACCGATACGCTCTACGTCAAGACCGCGCGCAGCCACGTCAGTGGCGACAACGATATCCAGACGGCCTTTCTTCAGACGGTCGATGGTCTGCTCACGAATCTTCTGCGTCTGATCGCCATTCAGCGCTTCAGCGGCGTAACCACGCGCCTGCAGCTTTTCAGCCAGTTCCGTGGTGGCGGACTTGGTGCGCACGAAAATGATCATGCCTTCGAAGTTTTCGACTTCCAGCACGCGGGTCAGCGCGTCCAGCTTATGAGAGTTATCAACCATCAATACGTGCTGGCTGATGCGCTCAACGGTGGAAGTCTTGGCGGCGATGCGAACTTCTTTCGCCCCTTTCAGATATTTTTCCGCCACGCGCTTGATGGCGGGAGGCATGGTCGCAGAGAACAGCGCGTATTGGCATTCGCCGGGCGCGTTGGAGAGGATTTCTTCAACGTCGTCGATAAAGCCCATGCGCAGCATTTCGTCAGCTTCGTCCAGTACGACTGCGCGGATTTGCGACAAATCCAGGCTCTTGCGCTGCAAATGGTCCAACACACGGCCAGGCGTGCCGACAATAACTTGCACGCCGCGCTTCAGGGAGCGCAATTGTCCGCGCATATCCTGACCGCCGTAGATCGGCAGCACTGTGAAGTCAGGCAGGTAACGGGAATAGCTCTTGAATGCTTCCGCTACCTGGATCGCCAGTTCCCGGGTGGGAGCCAGCACGATAATTTGTGGAGACTGAATTTTCGGATCCAGTCTTTCTAACAACGGCAGAGCGAAAGCCGCTGTCTTGCCGGTACCAGTCTGCGCCACCCCTAAAATGCTCTCGCCCTGCAGCAACAGGGGAATACTTTGCTCCTGGATCGGTGAGGGTTGCTCATAACCCACGTCTTTAAGAGCGGACAAAAGAGAATCAGATAAACCAAGAGAAGCGAAATCTTTCGACAGCGCGGTTGCAGAATCAGTTGAAGACATTAATTCGGGACCTATCAGGGGGGCTGCTTTGCAGTGAATAAAAAATGGTCGCTAATTGTACAGATCTAGCTTGCGGAATAACAGTAAAATTTTTAATGCCGGTGAAAAGTTACAAGCGCTTACAAATGCGTAATCAATAACTTGAGTGGCGGGAGGGGAATTTTTACTATGGAGTCGCCGCTTACCCGAGGCGAATCGGGAAATGTCCGGGGAGGCGGCTACTGCAGACGACGCGCCAGCCCCGGAGAGGGAGAGCCATTCGTCATACTACCGGTTCAACGACAACCAGGCGCATTTTGCGACCTTCGAAGATGCGATCCAGGATGTCATGCAAGTCGGCGACGCTTTCGCTCTGGATACGGAAGCGGAATTTGGCTCCTTTTTGGGTAAACGCATTGACTCTATACATTTTTCTTTCTCCCGAGATGGTTTATTTCGTCTACAGGAGTTAGATTAGGAAGTAAAACGACCATTGATGTCGCAAAAGAATGTATTCTTTAGTCTTCGCAAAGTTTTTATGGGGAACTGATGAGAACTTTTCTACGCCGCTTATCCATCCTGGCTTATCTGAAATCGGCCAGAACGCCCAAATCCA
Source organism: Hahella sp. HNIBRBA332 (assembly GCF_030719035.1). Classification (NCBI taxonomy): domain Bacteria; kingdom Pseudomonadati; phylum Pseudomonadota; class Gammaproteobacteria; order Oceanospirillales; family Hahellaceae; genus Hahella; species Hahella aquimaris. The sequence goes on along the minus strand of NZ_CP132203.1, from coordinate 7,042,250 downwards.
CCGAAGAAATCATTAATCACCTGATTTCCGCGGACTACATGGAAGAGGGCGGCGATCCAAATTCACAGAAGCGCCTGATCCAGCGCGACATGAATTTCCTGTACGGCAAAAACGAAATGGAGGACGAAGACGACGAACCCGGCAACGAGTTTGGCCTGGAAGTGGTAAGGGGCGTGGGCAAGAGCCTACTATGGAAACTCGACCCCTACTCCACCCTGCAATACGACTACGAGAAGATGCCTCAGTACATGGCTATCGCCTTCGCCATGGCCAAAAAGCACCTGTCCAACCTGCTGCCGCGCAACACCTTATCCGAGCTGGAGCGATTTTTCGCCCAGGCGGAGGAGCGTCTGGAGCAGTCGGAGAAATCCCTGTCGCCGCAGTTGTACAACCGTCTGCGCGATTCCGTGGAGTTCTATCAGCGCGGCCAGCGTCTGCAACCGGCGGATTTCGATATCGAGCATCTGGACACGATCTATCGCGCCATTCTGAAAAACAAGCAGGTGTTGTTCACCTATCGCGGCAAGGAGTATCGCGCCCATCCCTTCGGCGTTGCGATTCTGTTGCCGAAAATCTATCTGGTGGCGAAAAAGGACGAGGACATCGACACCCCCGGCGCCTACCGCCACTTCCTGCTGCATAAGATCGAACGCATCACCATGGATCAACGCAGCTCCCGCGTGCCGAAGAAATTCCGGCTGCGGGATTATCTGGAAGCAGGCAAGATGGACGTGTTCATCGACCCGGAAGACAACTCAGTTTACTCCATGAAGCTGCGCATCACGCCGGCTAATCCCTACAGTAACCTGATATCCGATCTGAGCGAAAACCCCATCGCCGTGGACCAGAAAATCAAACCGGCCACTGACGAGAGCGGTTCTTACATTCTTACGGCCAAAGTGCGGCGCACCATCCAGCTGCGGAACTGGTTGATGAATCTGGGCGCGGAGTGCAATGTGATGGAGCCGCAGGAAATTCGCGATGATCTGATTGCCGCGCTGCGGGACGCGCTGAGCAACTACGGCGCCTAAGCCAACCACAGGAGTCCGTCATGCAGACAGCCACCCCAGCGGCGCCACAGTTCGCTATGCGCAAGCTCAACCCGGCGGGATGGGCAGCCGCCGCGTCGATCCTGCGACTTATGGCGGCTTTATTGATCCTGCTGGGGCTGGCCGCCTGCGCTCATCAACCCACGCAAAGCAAACCAGGTTTGGCGACGCCGGGCGTTCATCCCATTACGCCAACGCAGGAGCAATTCTGGTGGCGCGCCTGTTTTAAAATGCCTTTCGACGATAACGGCGATCCCAACTGGAATATGGATTTACTGTTGGCGGATCAGGTCGTCGCGCCCGTGTTGGCGCAACATGCAGGCGCTTTGCCGTTGTGGCGCTTTCATCGCCGCGCCGCGCCGGACGCCGCTGGTCACCAGTTCAGCCTGCTGTTTTATACAGATCCGAACACCGCTGGCCGCGTCTTCAAGGGCTTGGAGAGTTCGCCAGTCGTCGCACAACTTCTACAAAGCGGCGATCTCAATCAGCTGGTGATCAAATGCGGCTACCGCGATCTGACTTCGGACTTGCAGGCCACCAGTGATCGCAACTGGGAGCCCCACCTGCAAAAATCCTGGCCATACTTCATCATGGGCGTCAGCGCCCACTGGCTAGCGTTGATTCAATCATTTGGCGAGGACATTCCCTTGCAGTCCGACGACACCGCTGTCATGTTGGAGCGTTATGGACAAATACGTCAGCAAATCAGCGATGTCTGGCAGGGGCAAGGCCAGCATGCCTACCTGCATCATCTCAGCGCCCTGTTCGGATACGAGCCGATGCTGATTCAGAAGTTCATCCAGTTTTGATATGGCTGCCCCGCCCCGCTTTGACTACTTCGCTTATGGATCCAACATGTCCCTGCTCCGGTTGCGCGGCCGCACGCCTAGCGCCCGCTTCTTGAGCACGGGCCGGTTAACGGGTTATCAACTGCGTTTTCATAAAGTTGGAAAGGATGGCTCCGCCAAGTGCGATATTTTTCATACCGGAAATAATGAAGACATCGTCTACGGCGGTCTCTTCCAGATTAACCAACAAGAGCGACACGCTCTTGATCTCGTCGAGGGCGCAGGCAAGGGTTATGACCCTACTAATCTATGGATAACGACGGAAAGCGGCGCCGTTATGCAAGCGCTCACTTACGTTGCAACACTCACTGACGCGAACCTTTTCCCATTCGACTGGTATCTGGAGCATGTGCTGCGAGGCGCAGATGCGTTGCAACTGCCGAGCCATTATCTTGCAAGCCTGCGCACGATCCAGTCGATTGCGGATTCAGATACTGATCGCACCCAAAGAGAGTTAGCGATCTACCGCCGCGCTTAACCCCCTCGTTTTGGTGTTTGGCTTTCTTCGTTAAATAGTCTTCTTTCATTTCCTAAGGAGCCTCTGAAAAACGTCGGCGAGGCCGCCAATGCAAGGAAAAAGTCGGCGAAAAAGCGCAGTTTATCGTGAATAAATGAGCATTTTGAGCCGATTTTTGACGCCGCAATGGCGACGCAGGTAGTTTTTCAGAGGTTCCCTAGGGTCTGTTGACGTTTCACATCGGCAGCCATAAATACCCACAAGCCATGGCTACCATACTTTCATAGTTCCTCTTCAACTTGTCATACCTCGTCGCGATGGCCCGGTACTGCTTGAGTCGGGCGAAGGCGTTCTCCACCAAATGGCGACACTTGTATAAACCCCAATCCATATCGTCATTGCCTTTGACAGAGTTTCGCTTTCTCGGTATCACGGCCCTGGCTCCCTTCCTTTCGATCTGTGCCCGCACTCGTTCACTGTCGTAGCCTTTGTCTCCGACAACCGCTTCTGACAAGGGAAGCTTTTCAATCAACTCCGCCGCTGCCGTACAGTCATTGACTTCGCCTCCTGTGATCTCAAATTCCACAGGAAGACCATAGGCATCCACGGCCAGATGCACTTTCGTGGTATTGCCCGCCCGACTCTTACCAATCGCCTGAGACTCTTCCGTGCAGGCTCCTGCGCTGTGCTGATGGGCCTTCACATAGCTGCCATCAATAAACTCCCATTCCAAATCCGGCTCGCGGATCAAGCCCCGGAAGATCCTCAACCACTTGCCTTGGGCAGACCAGGAATTGAATTTTTTGAACACCGAATTCCAGTCGCCAAACTGCCCTGGCAAGTCTCGCCAGGGACACCCCGTCCGCATTCGGTACAACATGCCTTCCACCATCATTCGTAGTGTGGGCTTGTTATAGATTCGCTCTTGCAGCATGATCTCTTTCAGCTTCGACCAAAGCTCGTCACTGAGCATCAATCGGGGCATCGCAAACTCGTCTTGTTGTTGGTGTGGGAACCGCAATATGACGAGTTTGCGCCTATCTATCACCTATGACGAAACGTCAACACGCCCTAACATTCCTTGCGTACATTTTCTGCCTGCAAATTAACCAGTCGTTAACCTCTCCTTCGAAATAATTCGCTTATCCCGAACATCAATCTGATTGTCGTCACACCTCACATCAGCGTCGGGAGCAAAGGAACAGCCAAGCCAAGCGCTAACAAGGAAATCATTATGCCGACATCCCTATCTCCTCCAGGCTAGCCGCAAGCAGCAGGCGCGATCCGATCGGTTCGTTACAACCAATTCGTCATAACAAGAAAGGCGACCCCACTCGCCACAGAGATATAGCAAGCGCTCACATACAGGAACTATTCAGCAGCCAACAAAGGGAACTGATATGAAAATACGCTCAATCTCCATTCGCTACGCCACATTTGCCGCCGGACTCACCGCTGCACTGACAGGAGTCTGCGCCCCTGCGATCCACGCTCAGGAAATGCAATCAGGGAGAGGGTATTTCTTTCCCGCTTTGATTCCCTCCTATTTCGACAAAGAGCACTTCCTGGAGGATATCTCCATAGAGCGCTGTGAATTAAAGAACGGCTACCAATCCTTGTGCTACAAGCTGAAAGTCAAAAGCAACCCGGTGGAAAACGGTCCTTATTGTCCGGAAACCATCAATGATATCGGCGGCGTTTATCCTTATGACGGGGCGACCAATCCCGGTTTGCGCGTTCTGAAAAGAGACTTGTTCGAAGACATGGAGGCGGACGGCTACGATATCGTGGACGACGACGGCAACATCCGTTTCATCATGATCAAAACCGGAGAAATACCCAACCTGGACCCCGATTTGTCCTACTGCATTGAGGTTGAGCCCGACAATACCCTGCAACTTTCGTACATGATTCCCGTCTTCTCCTGGCATGCTCAGGAATCCACACCCATGGACGACGCTTCCAAAATTGTCGGCTTATCCCTGATCGGGATGCCCATCAACGGCTTACCGCCCTCAGTGGCCAACGGCATTCCCGGCGCGCCCACCGGCGTTGGCAGTATGCCTGCCCTGGACGCCTGCGGCGGGCATATCAACGAAGGGTTCTATCATTCCCATATTTTCCCGGAAACCATTAACGAGATTTACGCCAAGCATCATATTGGCGAAGTTCGCTGCGAGGCGGTCTATCCGAAAGGTTCCGGCGATCTGGTGGCGTACGCCATGGACGGCTATCCCATCTATACCCACCTGGACATGAACGGCGCCACGCCAACCGGTCTGGATGAGTGCAACGGTCATTTCGGCCCGACCATCCATTATCCGACCGGCATGTATCACTATCACTCTTCCTCCGCGGAGGACGTCAATATCCCACGCTGCCTGAAGGGCGTCATGGCGAAACAGCAGTTAATCGTGGAGTGACCATGCGCAGATATAAAACTTTCGCTCTAACGTTTTTCTGGCTGGCGTTATCAGCGCCGTCGGCCTTCGCACACTACCCGTTCATGTCGTTCTTCAATCTCTCTCGTGGAGAGGACAATGTCTGGCGGCTGACCGCCGTACTCGCGCAAGCCAGCGTCACCACCACTCTAAGTCAGCGACAGACGGAGCACAGCGGCGCACGCTTCACTCGTGAAGAACGAGAGCGACAACTAACGAAATACCTGCTGGACACTATCAAACTCAAGGCGGATGGGGTCGAGATGACGCTGACGCCGACCGTCGTCAATCTGGGCGACCATGAAACCCGGGTTATGTTTGAACTGAAAAACGCGCCTAAGGATTTTCGCCGTATAGATGCGAATATTCGCAGTTTTTCCGATGACGCCAATCACCACAATATCCTGACCCTGTTCCAGGAAGGAGGACGCAGTAAGGTTGTGTTGTCATCCCGGAATAATTACAGCGCGCAACTCAATGCGCCGGAGGCATTAGCCGAAGGTTCATGAGGAAGTCGTAACGCACAACCCTATCAACAGCACGCAGGCGTATGTTGATCCGAGGGGGGAGTACTCGCCTGCTCTTTAGGGTCTGAGGGCCATGGCCGTTTACGACGCCGGAACGTCGGCGGCGCCAAGCGCTTTGCAGTACAGACCCACTTTTTCGCCGTGATAGTGCAACTCTTCCAAAAAGCGCCAGCCACAGCGGCGCATCAACGAAGCGGAGGTCGCCGTGCCGCAATAGAGTCTGTTATAGCCCAGCGCTAACGCCGCGCCTTCCAACGCAGTCAGAAGCGCTGCGCCTAATCCGCGCCGACGCAGTTCAGGCTTCACCCAGCCCGCCGCCGCCCAGGGACCAAGATGAGGATGCGTGGCGATGGATTGCGCTTTCAATGCCGCCACGCCGACCAGCTCACCGCCCCAAAAGGCGACCATCCCCACCGGTAAGGCGTCTCGGGAACAAAACTGACGTAAATCCGCTTCCGCGTCACCCGGTCCCTGTGGGCCGTACCAATCAGGCCACTCCGTCTCAAAAGACGCCGCCAGGGCGGGAACCGCTTCCGGCGCGTCCGCCAAGTATTTCACCACTAACTGCCGATCCATACGTCCCCCGCCAGGCTATTAAGACCCTCTACTTGCGTCCGAGACTCCGAGCGCATTCGAGGCCAGAGTATAGCGCTCTAGCCACGCAGATAAATCACTTTGCCAGTCTGCGCGCCTTCTATGGATTTTTGGAACGCCTTCGCCACCTTTGCAGCGTCCACTGGCGTTTCACCTGGGAAAAATGAACCGTACTTATCCCAGGATTCCGTTAATACTGTCGGGCTGACGACGTTAATACGCACCCCGCGAGGCGCTTCGATCGCCGCCGCCACGGCGAAGTGCTCCAGAGCGCCGTTGACCGTAGTAGCTGCTGCGCCCCAAGCGATAGGATCAACGCTGAGAATGCCGCTGGTCAGTGTGAAAGAACCCTGATCGCGAACATATTTCAAACCATGACGCACCAGGTTGATCTGTCCCATCAGCTTACTGCGCAACCCAACGTTCCATTGCTCAGAGGTCATTTCTCCCAGCGCCGCAAACGCTAGGTCGCCGGTCGCGCTGACCAGAGCGTCAAACTCACCGAGTTTCTCAAACAGCGCCTGAATAGAAGCCTCATCAGCGATATCCACCTGATAATCGCCGCGGCTCTTGCCGACCTTGATCACTTCATGCCGGTCCTGAAGGTTCTCTACAACCGCTTTGCCAATTGTGCCTGTGGCGCCGATCACTACGATTTTCATTGTGCTTTCTCCATGTTGATTGTTGATAAATCCACTTTAATGAAAAACACCTTCGGGATAATCTAACTAAAAACCAACTCACTGTTTCCATACAGAAACAATATGCAGAACTTACTGACTCATCTCGACCTGATAGCCGCCTTTCATCAGGTGGCGCAGGACGGCAGTTTCACCCAGGCCGCCACAAGTCTGAACAGCTCCAAGTCTCAGGTCAGCAAACAGATCAAGGCGTTGGAGGCGTTGCTGCAGACTCAACTGCTGCACCGCACCACCCGAAGCTTGCGGCTTACGGAAGCCGGCGAAGCGTTGTTTCGTTATAGCACGGAAATTCAGGCGCTGTTTCGCCAGGCGACGGAGGTGGTGAATGATTTGAATGCGGACACGGTTGGCGTGCTGCGTTTTACCTGTCCGGTTTCTCTGGGCATTTCCATGATGCCGGAGATCCTCAAATTGTTTCGGTTGCGTTATCCCCGGGTAAAAGTGCGAATCGACCTCGCCAATGAGAGCCGCAACCTGATCGCAGAGGAATTCGATCTCGCCATTCGCGCCACGCCGCAACCAGACCCTTACCTAGTTGCGAGACCACTGGGCGCCATGGTCGACGCCATCTGCGCCAGTCCGGAATTCCTCGCCCGCCATGGCAGACCGGAAACCCCGGAGGAGCTGACGCGCTTTCCCTGCATCGCCCACAACCAGCATCAGCAACTGAGCCAATGGCGTTTTACCGGCCCCGAGCGTGAAATCAGCGTGCCGATACAGGCGGAGATCGCCGCCAATCAATATCCCATGATGCGGCAATGCGCGGTGGAAGGACTTGGCGTCACCAAACTGCCTTTCTATGAAGCGTATAAAGATATTCAAAGCGGGCGGCTGGTGCGACTGCTGGAGGATTACCCTTCCCACACCCACACGCTGTACGTGGTGTTTCCCGCCCAACGCTATCAGCCGAAGAAGCTGATTTATTTCAAGGAACTATTGATAGAGTGGTTCAGCGGACGCCCGGAATTCTTTCACCGTTTATAAAGGCCGCATGAAGCGCCAGGGGTTAGTCCTGCTCTTCCCTGACGAACAAGCGCTGAAACAAACGTTCGGATTCCTGCATGCCGCGTTCGGTCAAGGCGACGGATTTGGTTTTCCCTACCGGGTCGTGGATCAGCCCTTTTTCGTAGAGCCGGTTCATGACCTCCCAATCGAAACCTTTCCAGGCCCGGTTGCCCTGATGCAGCGTCAGATGCAGTAGAGCCAATACGGTTTCGTCAATCTTCTCCTCATCAATCACCATCGTCATCGCCCGATCTCCTCTGTTTCGATAAAACCAAGCACAGAATGCGTCTGCGCGGAGCCCCGCCTCGGCGGACAGCGCCAGACGAACAGGTCCAGCTCTGTTCTGACAAATCAGAGATAGCAGCTTGTCCGCCAGCATAATACGAAGGAAAACGTTCGAATATACGCTACCGGGGCGCAGGCGTTTTCACAAGAGGGGCCCCGCGTAAATAAAAAAAGCCACCGGGACAGGTGGCCGCCTGATTATTAGCATGCCAATGTTATTGCCATGTTAATAGGCTAAGCGCCTATGACGCTCTACAGGTCGAGCGAGAGGGCTTCATGATGAGGACAGAATCCACTCGTGGTCTGGGTCGTTGTGAAACTTCCAGTCACGAACCGGTCCCGCCATCACGTTGAGGTAATAGGATTCATAACCATGAGGCACGCCGACCGGGTGATAGCCTTCAGGCACGATCACACAATCGCCGTCGTACACGGACATGGTTTCATCCAGGGAACGGTCGTCGTTATAGACTCGCTGAAATACAAATCCCTGGACTGGATTGACGCGGTGATAATAGGTTTCTTCCAGATAAGACTCTTCCGGCAGGCGATCAGAGTCATGTTTGTGCGGTGGATAGCTGGACCAGTTACCGCTGGGCGTGAACACTTCCGTCAACAGCAGTCGCTCCGCCGGTTGATCCAGCATCAGAATATTGTGAATACGGCGCAGATTGGAGCCCTCGCCGCGATTCATCACCGCCACCTGATCCGGTTTGATCAGGCACACCGGATACTGCCCGGAGACCTGCGAGGACAAACCCAGACCGACTTCCAGATCCGTTTGCGCAATGATGCGAATACGCGTGGCGGGCGGGATATACACCGCATAGGGCGGCAGTTTTTCAAAGGGCGACATGCGCTCGCCAATGTCCGCAAACGTCTCCGCCCCGGCTTCCACTGTCGCTTTGCCCGCCACCAGCACCAGACAGCATTCAGCGTCGGCGAACGCCCCTTCCCAGGTTTCTCCCGCCTGCAACACAAGGGCCTGAAATCCCACGTATTTCCAGGATGCATTTTCCGGCGTGACGTGAATACGTTGCTGTTGCTCCCGTCTGGCTTTGCGTAACAGATGCGACATCGGGCACTCCTCTACAAACTTGTTGAATGATTAATCCTGCTGGCCTGTGACTCGCCAGCGCATCAAGCCATCTCCTCGATACTGACCCAGCGGCGCTCCTGATGAGACAGCTCCACCGCATCCAATACCCGGTTCACTTCATAGGCATGGCGAAACTGCGGCCACATGGGGCGCTCTGCGCACAGGCCCTCCACCAGATCCCGCACTTCCACGACCTTTTGATCGTTGTAGCCCAGACCATGGCCCGCTGACACGCAGAAATTAGCGTAATCTGGATGCTGTGGGCCAACTAAGATGCGGCGGAAACCTTCCCGTGGCCCAGCGTCTTTGCGAGAATAAAACTGCAGCTCGCTCAACCGTTCCTGATCATAAATCAATGTGCCCAGGGTTCCCGTCACCTCAAACCAGAGCGAGTTCTTGCGCCCGCAGGCGATGCGGCTGGACTCCAACGTTCCCTGGGCGCCGTTGGCGAAGCGCGCCAACAGATGAACCTGATCGTCGTTTTCCACTTCGCCGAACTCACCGGGCGCGTTGGCGATCGGGCGGTTCTTGTGTACAGTTTTCAGATCCGCCACCACTTCAATGATGTCGCCGACCAGATACTGCGCCATATTAATAATGTGAGACCCCATGTCTCCCAGGGTTCCGGAACCGGAGAATTCTCTCTTCAGGCGCCAGCTGAACGGCGCATCAGGGTCAGAAAGATAGTCTTCATTATGAGTGCCGCGAAAATGGACGATATCGCCCAGTTCGCCGCTGAGAATGATTTCCCGGGCCAGGCTTACGGTGGGGTTTTTGGCGTAGTTGAATCCCACCAGCGTCTTCACCCCAGCTTGCTCCGCCGCTTCGGTCATCATGCGCGCATCCGCCGCATTCAGGGCCAGTGGTTTCTCTGAATAGACATGCTTGCCGGCGGCGATGGCCGCCAGCGCCATTTCTTTATGCAGCCAATTCGGGGAGCAGATATCCACCACGTCGATATCAGGGTCGCTCACCAGCTCCCGCCAATCTCCGGTAGAGCGCTTGAATCCCATTACCGCCGCTTTTTCAGCCGCTTGCTCAGCCGTGATATCCGCTAACATCTCAAGCTCGATATCTGCTGAAAGTTCAAATACTGCGGGGGCGGAGCGAAACGCTATCGCGTGCGCCTTGCCCATATAACCGCTACCGATCAAGCCGATTCGTAGTTTCTTCTTGCTCATACCCACCTGCGAATTAGATACCGTCTGCATCACACGGAAATTGTTGTTTTGATGGTCGCGGGGCGCAACTCCACCTGTTGCGACAGGCGCCGCTATGGCCAATGCGAATCAAGATTAAAACAATCATTCCACAAACGAAACAAAAATTTCAATATTTTTAATTTCAGACAAAGCATTTCAAACTGCAAAAGCCAGCCGTAGCCCCTATATAGGCGGAATAAAACAAGTTATCCAGGAAAAGAAGGGAAAATTCCATTTTGATATTTTTTGGAACAAAAAATTTGAAAAGCGATATTTTTTTAAATAGGATGGATCATACGTTCCATTATTGGAGCGCCGTAGAACAACAAGAAGCCAATAAACCGGGGGCCGCATGAACGCCTTGAACCAGCCATTCCAAAACCATTTTCACGTTTTTACAACATTGGTTTGTTCTTGCATCGCCTCGCTGGCGCGGTCTCAGCGCCATCTGGAAGTGAATTTACACTCGCTCCGCACTGAAATTTTCTTGTAGGATTGGCGACACTGTATTTCATTTTCATTGCCGGAGAATCGAATTGTCCACCGCGATTAAGCCCACCAACTTACTAGAACTGCAGCAGGCCATTACTGAGCGCTACAACGATCTCAGCAAACGGCTCAAGCAAATCGCGCAGTTTGTCATGGACCATCCCAGCACTGTGGCGATGGAGACGGTGTCCGTCATTGCGGAGCAGGCGGAAGTGACGCCCTCTGCGCTGATACGCTTCGCGGCGGCGTTTGGTTACGATGGTTTCAGCGAAATGCAGCAACTGTTCCGCCAGAAACTGGTGGAGAACAGCACCAGTTACCGCGAGCGCATTCGTCTCTCCAGCGCGCAACCGGTCCATTCCGGCAAAGTGACCTCTCACACCATTCTCAACGAATTCGTAAACGGCAATCTGCTCAGTCTGGAGCATCTGCCGGAAATGGTGTCCGACGAGAGCATGGACGCCGCGATCAAGCTGCTGCATAACGCCAAAGCCATCCATGTTCTGGGCATGCGCCGCTCTTTCTCCGTCGCGTCTTACCTCACCTACGCGCTGCGTCAGATCAAACGCAGAGTGTATTTGATCGACGGTAGCGGCGGCATGTTGCAGGAGCAGGCGTCGTTTCTGGACAAAAGCGACGTGCTGGTAGCCATCAGCTACAGCCCCTACGCTCAGGAAACCCGCGCAGCGGTCATCAAGGCTTATGAAAACGGCGTTCCCATTATCAGTATTACTGACAGCCGGCTGAGTCCGCTGGCGCCTATTTCCTCCGTCTATTTCGACGTCAAGGAAAGCGAGGTGCGCGGATTCCGCTCGCTGACATCCAGTCTGTGTCTGGCTCAGGCTCTGGTTATCGGCATGGCCTACCAGATTGAGCAGCAACAGCTGGGCGACGGCTGACGCCGGACCGACTCCGGGATATCGCAAGCTTCCCCGCCGGTCGCGCCGTTTGCATCGTCAGTATGGATGAAAGGCAAACTTTATTACTGTTGTGATAACCAGCGTATAAATTAGAGGCGCAATTTTATGATTCGAATCAGTCTTCTCGGCGCGGGCCGCATTGGCGTCATTCACGCGTTGAACGCCAAGGCGAACCTGAATGTGGATCTTCGTTACATCGCCGATCCCCGGGAAGAGGCGGCGCGGGATCTGGCGGAAAAAGTCGGTGCGAAAGTGGTGGATGTAAACGCCGCCATTCATGCGGATGATGTGGACGCCGTGATCATCGCCACGTCCACCAACACCCATGCGGAACTCAGCCACGCTGCACTCAATGCGGGCAAAGCGGTGTTTTGCGAAAAACCCATTGATCTGGATATCAATAGCGCCAGCGGCGTAGCGGAGCATGTACAAGAAACCGGATTACCCTACTTCGTCGCCTTCAACCGCCGCTTCGATCCCTCTTTCGCCGCCCTGCAACGCGGTCTTGGCGATCTTGGCAAACTGGAGCAACTGGTGATCACCAGTCGCGACCCCTCACCGCCGCCGGTGGAATACATCAAAGTGTCCGGCGGCCTGTTCAGGGACATGACCATTCACGATTTTGACATGGCGTTATGGCTGCTGAACGAGCCGCTGCGGGACGTTCACGCCATCGGCAGTTGTCAGGTTGATCCCGCCATTGGGCAGGCTGGCGACATTGATACCGCCACCATCACCCTGACCACCGTGAGCGGGGCTCAGTGCGTTATTCTCAACAGTCGCCGCGCCGCCTATGGCTATGACCAGCGCGTAGAGGCCTTCGGCGCCAAAGGCATGTTGCAGGCGCACAATATCAAACCCACCCAACTGCATCGTTTCAGCGCCGAAGGGGAAAGCAGCGACAGGCTGGAAGACTTCTTCCTGCAACGTTACGCCGCCGCCTATCAGGCGGAAATGGCCGCCTTCGTGCAGGCGCTGGCGACTCAGTCTCCCATGCCTGTCAGCGTACAGGATGGCGTTAACGCATTAAGACTCGCCAACGCCGCCTACATGTCCCTGGAGCAGGGCAAGCCTGTCGGCTTCTAGACTCTCAATACCCCGGACGTCGTCGACGGACCGGGGTTCTCGCCATTTGTCGCAAGCGCTTTTGCCGCGATTACTCGACCCGTTCACCCTTCCAAATCCAAAACAAGTCATCAGATTGACGGGGCTCACGACATTACTTTAATGTAGAACCTGCAGCGCTAAAGGGGTCGATAGCGCGCTCATTCTAAGAACTGAGTTGGAGAAGGAAGCCATGCGATCACACGCCGTCATGCGACTTGGCGACGCCCTGCCTGCGGCCGGGGCACATAAACAACCCAAACTTACCTCTAAATTTCTAACCCTGCAGGCGATCTCATTCGCCGCCACTACGCTTTTTTTAGCGACATTACTTTTCACTACACTGCTTTTCCCTGTTTTTTCCCACGCGGCGGAAATCACGTTGCGGATGCATCATTTCCTGCCGGCGACCTCTCTGGATCAAGAGGGCTGGATGGAGCCTTGGGCGGAAAAGATTGAAAAGGAATCCGAGGGACGCATCAAAATCAGCATCTATCCCTCCATGCAGTTAGGGGGCAAACCACAGCAACTGTTCGATCAGGCCAGAAACGGCATCGTCGATATCATCTGGACCCTGCCCGGCTATACTCCCAGCCGCTTTCAGATGACCTCGGTGTTCGAACTTCCTTTCGTGGCCTCGTCCGCGGAAGCGACCAGCCAGGCGTTTCATACCTTTATCGAGAAATATGCGCCAGAGGAGTATCAGGATGTGCACGTGTTGTCCCTGCATACTCACGCCGCCGGATCTTTTCATATTCTCGGCAAGCCCATTGAACAGATCGCCGATTTGGAATCCCTGAAAATCCGCGCCCCCACAAGGGCTTCCGGCGAGGCCCTGCGCCTATTGGGCGCCACCGCGTTATTCATGCCTGCGCCGGAAGTCCCCCAGGCCATTTCCAAAGGGGTCATCAACGCGGCGTTGTTGCCGTTCGAAGTCGTACCTTCGCTGAAGCTGGACGAGCTGGCTGAAAGCCATACTCTGCTCAGCGGCGCCCGGGGTCTGTACACCGCCACCTTTATTCTGGCGATGAACAAGAAGAAATATGATTCCTTGCCCGAGGACCTGAAAGCCATTATTGATCGTAATTCCGGCATCGCATTGAGCAAACAGATTGGCAAGGCGATGGACGATTTCGAGAAAGTGGGAATAGCGCTGGCCAAGAAAAACGGCAACCGTTTTTATTCCATCAAGGCGGACCAATTGAAGGAGTGGGAGAAACGGGTGGCGCCAGTGCGGGAAGACTGGGTTGCTAAAGCGAACGCCCAAAACAAGAACGGCGAATATCTGCTGCAACAGGCTGAGGATCTGGTTACTCAATATGAGAAGTCGCGACAGTTATGATTGCGCTGTCGACGTACCCCACCTTGCGCCAAAGCGTCCGCACTGCTGACGCCTGGCTTGCTATCGCGGCGCAGTGCAGCGCTTATCTCAGCGGCGCAGCGCTGGTCGCCATCGTCATGATGGTGACCCTTTCCGTGTTCGGACGCTGGTTGTTCGGAACGGCGGTGACGGGCGATTTCGAGATTGTCGAAATCGGCGTCGCAACCGCGATTTTTTATACCTTCCCCGCCTGCCAATACGGCTATAAACATCTGGCGGTGGACCTCCTCGTCAAGCGTCTCCCCTTAGGGCTGGAGAAGGCCGCCTGCATGATCGCCGAATGCGCGCTTTGCGCGATCTTCGCGTTCATCGGCTGGCGCCTTGTGCATGGCGCCGAGGAGTTCTTTTCCTACGACGAACAAACCATGATCCTCGCCATCCCGTTAGGCTGGGTGCTGCTCGCCTGCGCGCCGCCCTGCTTTCTGTCGGCGCTGATCGCCGTGAGTAACTTATTGCAGAAATTAGTCACCGATAAATAGCCAAGGACAAGGCCCTTATGGATGATCTGTACATCGGCGTAATCGCCTTCGCCTCGCTGCTCGTGTTGATTTTTCTGCGCATCCCGGTGGCTGCGGCCATGCTGTTGACAGGAGCGGCGGGTTACACCGCCATCCTGGGCTGGGATGCGTTGATGAATCATTTTAATTCCGGCCCTTTCTACCGGTTTTCCTCTTACGATCTCGCCGTCATTCCCATGTTCCTGCTGATGGCGCAATTCGCGACTGTCGCCAACCTCAATAAAACACTGTTCAGCGCCTGCAACTCCTGGTTCGGCTCAGTGCGCGGCGGGCTCGCGATGGCCTCCATCACCAGTTGCGCTTTCTTCGGCGCCATCAGCGGCTCTTCCCTGGCCACCACGCTGACCATGTCGAAAGTCGCGCTGCCGGAAATGCAGCGACATGGTTATTCCAATCAATTGAGCGCCGGCGTGCTCGCCGCCGGCGGCACCCTGGGGATACTGATTCCACCGTCCATCGCGCTGGTGATCTACGCCCTGCTGACGGAGCAGAATATTTCCAAACTCTTTATCGCCGCCGCCGTGCCGGGCATTATCGCCACCATCGGCTATTTGCTGGCGGTGCAGGTGTACGTGCGTCTGTTTCCCTCCGTTGGACCGCAAACCCACAAGGCGTCCGCCGTAGAAAGATTGTCGGCGCTGCTGCGGGTAACGCCAGTGCTGGCGATCTTTCTCGGCTTGTTGGGAGGGATATACGGTGGCGTGTTTACCGTCACGGAGGGCGCCGCCATTGGCGCTTTCGCCACCTGGCTGCTGGCTCAGCTCAAGCGCCAGCTCAGCAGGCAGGCGATGATGAAGATCTTCAAAGAAACCGCCATCACCACCGGCCTGGTGTTCTTCATCATACTGGGGGCGGACCTGTTCAACTCCGTGATCGTTCTCTCCAACATACCCAATGCCTTCGCTGACGCCATTACCTCCATGCATCTGAGCGCCACGGCGGTGATCATCATTCTGTTGCTGATCTACCTTGCATTGGGATGTTTCCTCGACAGTATGTCGATGCTGCTGCTCACCGTACCGATCTTCTTCCCGGTAGTGATGTCGCTGAACTTCAACATGCCGCCGGAACACACCGCCATCTGGTTCGGCGTGCTGGCGGTGGTGGCGATTGAGATTGGCCTGATCACGCCGCCGGTGGGCATGAACATCTTCGTGCTTAAATCCCAGGCGGAGCATATCAATCTGGTCGAGTGCTACAAAGGCGTGACGCCCTTTATCATCGCCGATGTACTGCGCCTGGCGATTCTGGTGGCCTGGCCCGGGATTGTGCTGATATTTCTTTAAGCGCGTTATCTGCCTTTAAAAACAGCGTCGCGTCGCTCCAGAAAGGACGCGATGCCTTCCTGCATATCTTCGCTGTTCATCAGGCCTTTAATCTCGCTGAACAACTGCGCTTTGGCGACCTCTTCTCCTTGTAGACGCGCCAGCTTGGAGGAAACCAGACTGCCCTGTACGCCAAGAGGCGCCGCGTTGGCGATACGCTCAGCAATATCCAGGGCCTTTTCGAATTGCGCTCCTGGTTCGACAAGCTCTTGCACCAGCCCCCACCGATAGGCGTCCTGGGCGGTCCAGACGTCGCCGGTTAACAAATAGCGTTGCGCATTCGCCCAGCCGATTTCCTGTTGCAGACGCAGTGTGGCGCCGCCGCAGGCGAATAAACCGCGCTTCACTTCCAGCTGCCCGAATCGGGTATTGTCCGCCGCGATACGCACATCCGTGTTCAGCATCATCTCCACACCGCAGGTGTAGCAGTACCCCTGCGCCGCCATCACTACCGGTTTACGCAGCGGTTCGCCGCTAATGAAAAAGGGATCGATTTCTCCTGCGCTTAATGTCGGCGGTTGTCCTGTCGCAAACGTTTCAGCCCAGTCGTTCAGCTCCAGACCTGAAGTGAAGTGGTCTCCCTGCGCCCACAATAAACCGACTCGCAAATCAGCTTCGCGCTGGAGTCGTCCATACGCCGCCGCGATGTCGTGAAACATCGCCACTGTCAGGGCGTTCATTTTTTCCGGGCGATTAAGACCGATTAACAGAATATGCCCGCGCTTCTCCACGTTGACTAATGACATGAAAATTCTCTCCTGAGTGATGGTTGAATTCCTTCTGCGCCGCACATGCCAGAAAGACTATAACTCACTTCAGTATCATCCTCGTCGCCGCTTTGCGAGCCTATTGTCTACATCGACGAATTCTGGGCTGATCGCGCCATCAACGGATTTTAGCGTCCCAGCACTCCTGTGCCCGCCATCAGGCTCCATAGCAATCGTGGAGGGAAAAGGTCTTTATACGCCAGATACCATTTACACTCTTCTCCACGATAGCGGGTTTTGTGGTAAGCCAGCGGCGCAAAAGCGTAAAGTCCCGAGCCGTTACGATACAGCCACTGACCAAGACGCCGTAACAACGGGCTTTCTCCCGCTATTTCCTGCAAGTCATGCAATGGCGCAATCCCCAGAGAGAGTCGCGGCACGCCTTCCCTGCGAAACTGCTCAATCGCCTGCAACATGGTGTAGTCCAGTAATCCCGCCGGCCCAACGCCAGGCAGACAACGCAAAATATTGGCGCAGTATCCAGTGACCGCGCCTTGCGCAAAGTATGGATCGAAGTAGATGTATCCCAGCAACCGTTCCCCCTGAAAACAATAGAATCGACGCGTCAGCCACTCATCCCTGTGCTGTGGGGGACGCGTCAACAAACGTAGCTCACTGCGCTTCACTGCCTTCTGCTTTAACCAGCGTTGCGTGATCGCCTCCACCTCCTCTGCATCCACCTGCGCGGCGCGCAGCTCCTCCACCCTCAGCCCGTAGCGAGATCCCAGGTTGGCGGCATGGCGCAACTGCTTCTTGTATTTGCCACGTACGCAAAAGTTCTGAAGGGAAACGCTGAACTCCACGCCCATTTCATTGATCACGTATCCCTGCCGCATCAGAACCTCCGCCACTTTACTCTCAATGCCGACAAACACCGCAGGGCGCTCGCGCGATGCTAAAAAACGATTGAGCAACGACGTCAGGTTCTGATCCGCGCATACCGGATTGTTGAAGACCACATCCACCCCACCCTTCCACCGGTTTAGCGGACAGTAGCTGACAAAGCCATGTTGAGGGGAGCCAAAAAACTGCACCCCAGGCTGAAAACTGAAGTAAGCGCTGGATTGGGATCCATGTTGCAGAAGCAGATGGCGTCGCTCCAATGCAGAGAGCGGCGACTCCCATGAGACAGGATCAAAAGCGGGTTCCGCATAGATCACATCGGAAAGGACAGGCTGCATAGACGCCCCCGTTTAACTGTTGTTCTTATAGGCTCCGGCGAGCTTAACAACTGCGTTGACGGGACAAATCCGCCTTTAGAAGGAGCGGGCGGCGCAAGGCCATGAACCAATCGACAGATTTTGATGAACAGGAAACCTGATCAGGCGAGTAAGAGTAAGAAAAATAGAAGACGTGAGAGGTGAAATGAACAGAAAAAAACAACGCCGGAGAGCGATACAGCGCTCTCCGGCGCGAGTATTACATCGCGTAATACGCCAACATATAAACGCCAGCGTAACCGACGGAATAGGCGCCCAGCAGCGCAGGCACGTACTTGGCGTAACTGCCGAAAGTCAGGCCGCGAACTTTGGACATCGCCACAATCCCCGCCGCAGAGCCGATAACCAGCAGAGAACCGCCAACGCCTACCGCATAGGTCAGCCCCATCCACTCCGCTTTGCTCATCGTGATGCCGGACTTGAGCAGCGCCGCCGTCAGAGGCACGTTATCGATACACGCGGACAGCAGTCCCATCAGGTAGTTCGCCACCAGCGGCGACACTTGCGAATACATGGCCAACAAGGACTCCAGCACATGCACTTCTTTGAGCACGCCAACCAACAACAGAATACCCAGGAAGAACAGCAGGGTTTCAAACTCGATAACGCGGATGTATTCCAGAATCGGATCGTTCTCGATGTCGTCGTTAAAGAAACGCGCCACCAGGAACATGGTTGCAAGACCAAAGAGGAAAGTCAGAACAGGTGGAATCTGGTACACGACATTAAGAACGATGGTGCCCAGAATTGTCGCCAGGAACACGCCGGCGATGGCGATATCAACGCCGCGCACGTCAGTACGGTGCTGTTGCACGATCACATCGCCGGACAGACCGAAACTCAACACCGTCGCCATGAACATGACGGCGACGAAAGAGGGAATACTGAGCAGCAGCAAATCCAGGATGTCGACTTTATGCTGCAGGAAGATCATCAGAGTGGTGACGTCGCCAGTGATCAGGGCGACGCCGCCGGAGTTAACGGAGAATACCACCAGAGCGGCGAAGCGCAATGTCTTGGCGGTGTCCATTCGCAGGGAAAGAATCAAGGTGACGGAAACCAGCGTCGCAGTGATGTTATCGGCGAGAGAGGAGAAAATGAAACAGAACAGACCCGTTAGAAATAAAAGCTTGCGCTCCGATACCCGTTTGGGAAGAAACAGGTAAATAAGGTTTTCAATCATTCCCTTTTTGTTGAGATAGGCGACGAAGGTCATGGCCGCCAAAAGGAAGAGCCAGAGCCCGGCTATTTCGGCGATGTTGCTTTCCAGTCCGTGAATGACCGCTTCTTGATGTTCGGGGTCGCCGCTATTGAATGCAAAGAGTAGAATCCAGGCCAGTGCGCCAAGGAAAAGGGTGATTTTGGCTTTGTTTACGTGAATCACCTCTTCCAGGACCACGCCTAGAAGAGCGAGAACCGCCAAGCCTATCACCGCGTAATTCAACCACATAACAACAATTTCCTCTTTATTGGAAAGTCTTGATCGCTCCGGCCGCCGACGCCTGGCGATGAAAAAATGGACAATTATTGGAATCAGGCCCCCAATCGACCATACGCACTGTTACTCACAGGCAGGCGGGAATATCAGAAAATGACGCAGGCGGGCGTATTACCCAGGGAGCGCGCCAATGATACAGGTTTTGATTAATTTATTCGCCACTCCAAAGGTGTCGAATTTAACCAATCCAGTGACTCCAACAACCGCAACAGCTCTCCCGTCACTGGCGCGCAGATTGTCAGCGGCTCGCCGTTATGGGGGTGAGGCAAACGCATTTCCGCCGCATGCAATAGCAGACGTTGCACGCCGAATTGCTCGGCGAAGAAGCGATTATGCACGCTCTTTCCATAACTGGTGTCGCCAATCAAGGGATGCGACAGCGATTTGAAATGGCGACGAATCTGGTGTCGTCTGCCAGTTTGCGGATGTACTTTGACCAGGGAATAACGCGCAGTGGGATAGCGATCCACCGCATAAGGCAGCTCACACGACGCCAGACGCCGATAATCCGTTACCGCCGGCTGCTCCGGCTTGTCCTTGCTGACGTTACGATCGCCTAAACGGTCCCAAGGCTCTTTTAACGGTTTATCTATGGTCCCTTCTTCTGCGGGAACGCCGCGCACAATCGCCAGATACGTTTTATCTACGCCCGACTCCCAGAACTCGCCGCATGTCTTTGCAGTATCGGAATCCAACGCAAACAGGAGAACGCCGGAAGTCGGCTTATCCAGACGGTGCAACGGGTACACCCGACGCCCGATCTGATCGCGAAGCAGCTGAATCGCAAACCGAGTTTCATGGCGATCGATCTCACTGCGATGCACCAAGAGACCGGAAGGTTTATCAATGGCGACGAGCCATTCATCTTGATAAAGAATGCTGAGCGGGGTCAAAGTCCGCCATCCAGAATATTGTCAGAGGGTTATTGGCGCGCTCCAGTTAAGGGACTGAGCGGGTTTAATCAGGTCTAACAAACAGGGACCGCACTATGCGGCCCCGTTTGCTATGGAAGGCGTCTTCCTCTCGACGAAGCTTATGCTTCGGAGCTGGGCGTGGAAGGCGCCGCCGGCGCTGAAGTTGGCTCAGTCGTCGCTTTTGGCGCTTCTGGCGCTGCTTCCTTCACTGCTGGCGCAGCCGGTTTCTTGGCGGCGGCTTTACGCGGCGCCGCCGGCTTTTTAGCTGCCGGCTTCTTGGCGGCAGGTTTAGCAGGCGTCGCTTTCTTAGCGGCGGGCTTTTTAGCGGTAGTTTTAGTTGCAGGTTTTTTCGCTGCTGGTTTGGCTGCCGTTGTCGTTGCGGTTTTGCTGTCCGCTGCCGCCGGCTTCGCATCAGCAGTTTTGTCCGCTGCGCTCTTTGCAGCTACGGCCGGTTTAGCAGGCTTAGCCGCAGGTTTCTTCGCAGCAGGCTTTTTAGCGGTCGTGGAAGTTTTAGCTGCGCTCGACGTCTTCGCTGCAGGCTTTTTAGCGGCTGGCTTCTTGGCTGCGGGTTTTGCAGCAGCTGTTTTAGCCGCAGAAGCTGTGGAAGCGGCTTTGCTGGCGGCGGCAGGCGCTTTCTTGGCGGTCGTCGCAGCGGGTTTCTTCGCGGCAGGCTTTTTGGCTGCAGCAGGTTTCTTCGCAGCAGGCGCCTTAGTGGATTTGCTCGCTGCCGGCTTAGCGGCGGCCTTAGGTTTGGCGGCTGCCGGCTTGGCGGTTTTGCTGGCCGCGGCAGGCGCTTTACCAGCAGGCATAATGGCTTCCAGCATTTGCTTTTGGAAATCCAGCACAGCGGCGAATCTCGCTTCGAAATCTTTCTGCCATTTATGCATGTTGTCGATCTGTTTCTTTTGCAGATCTTCAATGCGGGCGAATACTTTTTTCAAAGACTGATCCGCTTTCAGGTCAGCTTCAGCCTTAGTCACCCATTGGCCCACATGAGTGTTGAGTTTGTCTTGCGCGCTGCGCAATTCCTCAATAGCCTTGTCAAAGAGCCGATCAAGGCCGATTTTGCCTTTTTTGCTGGTCGCCATCTTGTCACCCCAAATTAATTAAGCAAAGGAGAGAGGAAACACTTCCTCTTTAAATGTAATCGGAAAGTACAATTTGTCTAGAAAACGCCCAATAAGAATGCGTTTTTTCTATCTTTTTTTCGCGAAAAAAGATACTTCCGCACCTTATATCAAGCGATAGTTCAATTGACTGGCAAGTATGTACAAAAAAAGATTTGAGGCAAGCGATTATTCGCCTGAGAGGTCGATTTTACGTGATTTATTCACAAGTTAGGCCGACTAACGCGCCGCCGACATCACATCGTAACGGCGCATCAATGTCTCAGACTTTACCAAGTATGGTTCCCTGCGCGGAAGCGCACAGAAGTTCTTCCTCATCATTCAGGCAGTATATTTCACAAGTGCAGCACACTACTTTTTTACCAGAAGTTTCCGCCTTCGCTTTGGCGACAAGCCGCTGTCCCTGCGCCGGTCGTTGGTAATTAATTTTAAACTCCACCGTTAAGGCATCGCCGAACAAACTGCCTCCTGCAAACGTCAGCGCGTTATCCGCCAGATAGCTGATGACGCCGCCATGCACATATCCATGTTGCTGCAAAAACTCTGGTTTGATGTCCAACTCCAGATGCGCGAAGCCCGGTTGCAGACTCGCCAGTCGGGTTCCCAATAAGCGGCTGAAAGGCTGTTCACTTAAAATCTTGTTTCCGATCTGCATGATGTCCATGTTACGCCTCCTGATATGGTTAGCAGCTCATTGTTAGCAGCTAACGATGTTGATCTTTCTCACTCAACCACATGGTGATCACTGCGCGGGACACTGCTTCGCCGTCCGCATTTTTCACCATGACTTCCACCTCATAATCTCCCAAAGTTAAGGCCTTTGGATCAGCAATCACTGCTGTCGCCACCAGATCCGTGGTCGCTTTTTTCAGGTACTCAATCTGCATACCTTTGGGAATCCAACGCAGGCGCGACGGCAAGGACGCCTCCATCAGCGTTCCTGCGCACAACTCCGCCAAATTGCCCATCGCCAGCGCGTGTACAGTTCCCAGATGGTTGCGCACACTGCGACGGTTCTTGATCTCCCACTCGGACAGTCCTGGTTTTAGCTGCCGTATACACGGCCGAATGCTGCTAAAATAAGGAGCTTTAATGCACAGTGCGCGGCTGAACAGCCAGGCGCCCAAAGGAAGACGCGCAAAAGAGTGATATAAACGAAGCATGGAACTCACCTGTTCCGATGGATCAGCCACTGCGACAGTCATAACAGCCTCCAGATAAATTAGAATTTTATTCTAGAATATTGTTCCAATATGAAGATTTCAAGCACCCGCTCCAAAAGTCGCCGTGATGATATTCTCAATGCGGCGTTAAAGTGTTTCACCCAAAACGGCATCGCTGCGACCACCATCGATATGATCCGCGCGGAATCCGGCGCCAGCGTGGGCAGCGTTTACCACCATTTCGGCAGCAAAGAAGCTATCGCCGCCGCCTTGTATATGCTGGGTATGGAAGATCACTTCGCGCAGCTAAAAGACGCCCTCGCCGAATGCGAAACCGCCGAAGAAGGCGTGAAGTCCGTCGTGCGTGTATATATAGAATGGATAACGCAGAATCCGGAATGGGCCCGCTATATTTTCGGCTCCAGAGGCGAAGCGCTCAGTGAAGAACAGCAACAGAAACTCAAACAGGATAACAAGCGACACTTCACTTACCTGAAAGACTGGTTTACGCCTTATCTCGAAAACGGCCAGATTCGCACCCTCCCCTTCGATCTCTATCATTCCCTGCTGATAGGCCCTGCGCAGGATTACGCCCGCCACTGGCTGGCCGGTCGCGTAAAAAAACCGCCGACGCACTATATCGATATCTTCTGCGACAGCGCCTGGTCTTCATTAACGCCCTGAGCACAAGGGCAAGTTCCCGGGCATTGGCTACACTGTTTATAACAGTTTGATAAATAAGCCGGAGCCTGGAGCAATGCAAAGTAATGATGAACGGGCCCTGGAGCGCAAACAGCGCTCACTCGATATGCGCGAGCAGAACCTGACTCGCAAGGAGCAGGCTCTGACCCGCCAGGAAGAGCAGTCCAAACAGCGCGCTAAAAGCAATGATGAAAAAGCCAGCGACTTGCGTGACAAAGAACAGGCGCTGAAAGAACGCGAACGCAGTATGGAAGAGCGCCAGCGTGACATTGATCAGCGTATGAAAGAGGTGGAAACGCAATTAGCGGCGCAGCAGGCCGCAGCGCAAGCTGCCAGGAAGGGCGGACGTCTGCAAGCCTTGCTGACCGTTCCGGCGATTGTCATCTTCGTCGCCGTCGGTTATCTCGTATTCCAGTTGCAAGAGCGCCAGCAAAGCGTACGCGGCGAACTGGATAATCTGTTGACGCAAGCCCAACGCCTGACGACAGCTCTTACAGAGTCAGCGCGACGTAACGAACAGCTTAATCAAAGCCTCAGCACCAGTCGGGCGGAAGCAAGTAGCGCTGGCGCAGAACTACAGGGGTTACGCAAAGAAAAAGCGCAATTACAGCAAGAAAAATCCACTCTACAAAATAACCTGAGCGCCAACGAAACCAAGACACGCGAACTGACACAGGCCCTGACCAGTGCGCAAAATGAATCCGCATCGCTGCAGCAACAACTGCAAGACAAAGCGTCGGAAAACGCCGAATTAGCAAACAAGCAAAAAGAGTTAGAGAGCACCCTCGCCCAGCAACAAGAACTGATTCAGCAGCAAACCGCCCGCATCGAAACACTGGCCAGTGAACTCGCCGATTCAGCCGCGTCTTTACAGCAAGCGACGGATGCGCTGGAACGCAGTAACGCTGATATCGCCGCCGCGAATGAGCGCGAGCAAAGCCTTACCGCTCAATTAGAGGAAGTAAAAACCGCGCTGGCGGCGCAAAATACCCAACAACAAGAAAGCGCCACCGCCCAGGCGGCGCTGGCGACTCAAGTCGAGTCATTGACGGCGCAAGTAAAAACACTGGAAGCATCCAACGCCAAATTGAGCCAGGAAAACGCAGCGTTGACTCAAGAGAACACAACGTTGAGCAAAAATCTGGCGGGTAAAAACAAAGAGGTGGAATCCCTGACAAATCAAGTCAAAACCCTGCAGCAGGAAGTCACCGAATCGCGTGAGGCGCCCAAGCCGGAAGCTCAGGCTCCAATGGTCAATTCTGACGCCGGCGTGTCCTGATTCAGGCCAGTTCAATGAGTACGGCTGGACCAGTAATCCATTACGCCGACCAGCATTAATGCAGGATTTTCTATGTCTTCGCGGCTCGCGGAGAGGTACTCAGCCAATGCATTGGCGGCGTCAAACATCAACGCTTCTTCTTCGCTGCTGAGCTGGCGCGCATTGGCGCTCTGTATATCGCCCGCTTCCAAATACACTGCGGCTTCGCGAGTGGCGCCGTTGACATTGACGCTGACCTTGACCAATTCGTCCCGCCCCAGAGAACTGGCGAATTCAACGCGGTCTTCTCCTACCTGATAAGCGCCAGAGAACGACTTATCGGAATCCACTTCCACCGTGAGATTTTCCTGCGCCTGAACACTGGCCGCGAAAAAACCGGCTAGTATTAATCCCAGAGCCGCACCTTGCAGTGTGTTCTTCATAACGCCTCCCGAATTGATTCCCCTGATTACCATTCAGCCAATTACGCAGAGTTTAAAACATCCGTTTGAAACAGTCGTTTTATGCGCTGTAAAGAACTGTAAAACCTTGCGGTGAAGCTTATATGGAAAAGAAGGGAGCCGTGACTATTCAGGCCGGTTCAACAATGCGGAAACAAAAAAACCGGGCGCAAGATACGCCCGGACAATAAGGAAGGGTGTTCAAGCTTGCCAGCGCAGCCAGGGTGACTGCGCTGGCGGCTTCAACTACCGTAGAGTCAGCTGCAGGTTAACGCCGCTGTATCCACCGTCGGTTTCCAACCACACATGGTAGTAGGTTCCGACATTAGGATTTCTCACTACGATTCTTTCGTTGTTGCTGCGTCTGGCGGACAAGTCATCGTAAGTGTTGGCGTCTGGCCAGCCTGCGTTACGCACATACAGATCGACATTGCCGCGACCGCCCCAGGTGTTCAGCTCAAAGGTGCGGGTTCCCGCAGGAACAAAGAACCAATAATACTCGCCATGAGTCGATTCCAGGTTGCTGCGCGGTTTGCCGCTCAGCAGCTCAGGACCCTCAGATGAGTCGCCGCCATCATCGCCGCCGGTGTCGCCACAGTCGGTTGGCGCGTCATTCAAGCCCACGGTCACACACAGATCACTGTATCCAGAGGTGGAGGTCAGCAGCACATGGTAATAAGTACCGCCTTCAGGTGAGGAAACCTGGATGCTGTTGTCAGCATTACCGGAAGTGGACTTCTGGTCGTAATCTGTCGTCGTCGGCCATCCGTCGTGCTTCACATAAACGGACACGTCGCCATTATCACCGCGGGTCAGCAGATGCAGCAGATCCGTGCCGTGAGGCGCGAACATGAAGTAATAAGCCTGGCTGCCTGCGCCCGCAGTCAGTGACTTGGGCTTGCCGGGCTCCAGTGCGCGCGGATCGTCGGAACCGTCGTCGCCACCGTCATCACCGCCATCGTCGTCGCCGTCATCACCACCGTCGTCGCCGCCATCATCGCCACCGTCATCTCCGCCATCGTCGTTGCCTTCCAGCACCGCCGCCAGCCAGTTGGCGAAGTGCTCGTCGTAACGCTGACCAGTCGAGTTCAACCAGGCTTCGAAGCTTTCGTAATCACCCGCTCTGAACCAGGACAGAATCTGGGCGGTGTCCGAAGGACGTTGCTCCAGCATGTAACGAGCGGACCAATAGCCCCAACGATAGATGCGATCAACGCCATCGTCGTAGGTGTTGCGCAGGATTTTAGACAGCGCCACTTTCTCGCGACGAGCTACGTCTTCCGCTCCGGGGTTGTCCTTCAACTTGGATACGTATTCCGCCAGACCTTCCGTCCACCATACGGTGGGAACCTGCATGCCGGTATTGAAATCGCCGTACAGGTCAAAGCGTCCGTCCAGGTAATGCGTGTACTCATGCTCCAGGTTCCAGACCCGGTGCTCGCCCGGGGCGTAATCCGCCTGGTAAGCGATAAAGCGCGCCTGATTGTTAGGATCGGAAGGAGTACCTTCCAGATACATACCGCCATTGTTGGTGTCTATGCCAAACAACAGCCAGCCGAAATCGCCGTATGCGCCACTGTTTTTAAACACCACCAGTTCCAGCTTGTCGTTGAAGTCGTCAGCGACCGGCTGTTTATTGGTCTTCAACATGTCGTGAAAGATTTCTTCGCGCATGCCCAGCGTTTCACAGGCGGAGGCCAGCTCTTTGGAGGACATCGCCTGGGCGTTCACGGTAATCGTCGGACTACAGTCGTGACGAACGGTAAGAACCACTTCTTTGACCCGCTCTTTCACGTTACATGCGTTGTATTCGCTACAGTTTTCCGGGTCGTTGAATTCCACAGCCCCAGCCAGCAACGCCCACATGTTCACGGTATCGGACGCCAGCGGGTACTTATCCATTAACGCGCCAATCCAACCGCCGACCGCCTTACGCGTACCGTCGTACTGCAGGAAACGGCCCAGCTCTCTGGTGGCGTTGAGCACCAGGTAACTTCTGTCGTCGTTCAGCCATGCGTCATTCTTCATAATGAAGTCATACAGCGCTTTGGCGACGCGGGAGTCGTTGGCGACTTTTTGTTTGAAGTCATCGTAGCCATGGCCACGGAAATAAATAGTGAAGAGACTGTTCAATGCGCGGGCGTATGCATCTTCAGTCGCGGCTTTGTCTTGCAGCAGTTGCAGCCAGTAGATGGTGTCGTAAACGAAGACGCCCTGGTTCAACGAGCTGTCCACCAACGTCAAGGCTTCACCCATGACCGATGCGTTTTCCCGCTTATGCAGGTAGTTCAACGCACTGTTCATGAACGCGGTGATCGCCGTGGCGGCTTGCTGCTTCAGGTTGTTGCTGTAATCGCCTACTTCATCGGAGTGATACCATTGCACGAAGTAACCGGCGCGCATGTAGAGAATCAGCTGCTCCATACCTGTGGTGTTGTCACCCTGGTAACGGCTTGATTCAGACGCCATCGCCTGCGCGACTGTAATCATCTTGCTTTCCTGGAACAGATTGCGCGCCAAATCCCCACGCGCCTGAAACAGGTCGTTGATACATCCCATATCGGATTTCTGGATGGCCTGGGTCAATGCAGACCCGGAGAGAGATGCCAAATCCTGAGGATCGCAATCCGCTGCAACCTCTTTCGCGGCCATCATCATGAAATCCTGACGGATTCTGGTGGGCGTCATCACTGGCGGTGGAAGCTCAGCCTCATGCTGAGAAGGAATGGCGTGTTCGTGAACTTCTATAGGACGGCTGTTAGACGCGCCCTGCACTGGCGGTAGGGAAGCCTGCGCGGCGCTGGCGAGTAACGCAGTCCCAATAAATACCCCAACTTTTCTGTTCTTATGAAACATAAGTCAGCCCTTTTTGTAGTTTGTATCTTCGAGCGGTGGCCCAAAGTCCTTTAGCATTTTCGATAGAGCGGAAAATGCTATGCATATAACCTTAGACCCACATGGCCGGGCATTCTATTAACGTTGTTAATTTCTTTGTATCGGTCAGGCCGTCTAGCCCTAGGACTAGTCCGTTACCCCTAGTGGATAGTACACAACCAACCTAACCGGCATGAGATTGGAGACGCATTGATCTTAAACGTTAAAGCCGCAACCGGCTGAGCCTCACGCGTGGTAAGGGGAGACAGAGAAGAAGGGAAAATCAGGAGCCTGACTGCAGACGAAATTATCAGGCTCCAGGGAAGGACTAGACTGTCCGAGGCTTACTTATTAATACGCACCATTTGAGTGATGTCATACCCATTACAGGACGAACCATCTAACCGAATTGTGACGGACTGCCCAGTTGTCAGCGCAGATAAGGCAATCTTCGCGCAATCCTTCTGGGTGCTGAGCATATTTCACAATATATCCAAAAATTGAACTACCACTCACAAAGACCGAGCCACTATCTCCTTCATGATCTCATTCGTGCCGGCGTAGATTTTTTGCACTCGCGAATCGGCCCAGGCGCGGGCGATGGGGTATTCCCACATGTAGCCGTAACCGCCGTGGAGTTGGACGCATTCGTCCATGACTTTGCATTGCAGGTCGGTGGACCATTGTTTGAGCATGGCGGCGGTGGGTACGTCGAGTTTCTTGTCGAGATGGAGTTCCAGGCAGCGGTCGAGGAAGACTCGTCCGGCGGTGACTTCCGCTTTGAGTTCGGCGAGTTTGAAGCGGGTGTTTTGAAACGCCATTAGCGGTTTGCCGAAGGCGTTGCGTTCTTTGCAGTATTTGATGGTCAGG
Source organism: Hahella sp. HNIBRBA332 (assembly GCF_030719035.1). Taxonomy (NCBI): domain Bacteria; kingdom Pseudomonadati; phylum Pseudomonadota; class Gammaproteobacteria; order Oceanospirillales; family Hahellaceae; genus Hahella; species Hahella aquimaris. Next base: position 7,013,451 of record NZ_CP132203.1, on the reverse strand, counting down.
TCGAGGGCCGCTTCGCAGGCGGAGATTGCGGTGATGCCGACCAATAGCCTCTCTTGCGGCAGCTCCTGCATCAGGGCGATAAATCCACTGTTTTCAGCCCCCAACAGGTTTTCCGCTGGCACCATGACATCCTGAAAGAACAGTTCAGAGGTGTCCTGGGCTTTCATACCCACTTTTTCCAGATTCTTGCCCTTGCTGAATCCTTTCCAGTGACTCTCCACCAAAAACAGACTGGTGCCTTTGGCTCCCTCTTTCGGGTCCGTCTTGGCGACCACAATCACCACATCAGCATGTTGACCATTGGTGATAAAGGTTTTGGAGCCGTTCAGGACGTAATGGTCTCCGTTTTTCACCGCTGTGGTTTTTACGCCCTGTAGATCGGAGCCTGCGCCAGGTTCCGTCATGGCGATGGCGGACACCATCTCCCCGGTCGCCATTTTGGAGAGGTAGTTTTTCTTCTGCGATTCAGTTCCATAGTGAAGGATATAAGGGGCCACAATATCCGAGTGCAGCCCGAAACCAATGCCGGATAATCCCAAATGGGAAATCTCTTCGGAGATAACCGCACTGAAGCGAAAGTCCACGCCAGAGCCGCCATATTCTTCCGGCATCGTCGGGCATAAATATCCCATCTCTCCCGCTTTGTTCCACAGGCCTCGATCCACCTGTCCGTCCTTTTCCCACTGCAAATGAAAAGGGGTCGCTTCTTTTTCCAAAAACTTGCGAAAGGAATCTCTGAACTGCTCCAGGTCGCTATCGAAAAGTGCTCTCGGTATCATGACCGTCTCCTGTTGTTATTCTGTGTGGAGGTTTTCCATGGTGTGAATATGGATTCAGTGTCGCAATTACGCCAGGACCCACCAATAACGAAAAGTTTCATTTTGACTGACGAAAACAGACAGTTTGCGGCTGGGCGAAACACCTGATTCGTTGGATTAACCCTAAGAGGAAAACAAACTTGTCAACAGAGACGGAATCACTAAGGGCGGAAATAGAGGCGCTGATCGAACGCTTTAAGACGGCGCAATTCGCCTGCGTCAATGAAAGCAACGAACCGCTGGCGAGCTATGCTCCATTCGTCAGACACAATGGAGATTTTTACATCTACGTCAGCGCGCTGGCGCCCCACACCGCCTGCCTGAAAACGACTCCGATCGCGAGTCTGCTGTTTATAGAAGAGGAGCAGGCTAGTCGGAATCTATTCGCCAGATTAAGGTTGATACTGCAGTGCTCCGTAACGGAGGTCGGTCGCGATGGCCAGGATTATGAAGTCATGCTCGACAGATTCGCCGACAAATTCGGCCCGACTATCGCCATGCTGCGTCAGTTGCCGGACTTTAGCTTATTGAGGCTGGAGATCACCAGCGGTCGTTTCGTGAAAGGATTTGGAGCCGCGTATACCGTGACGGATAAAACGTTTAGCCAGCTCCAGCAAATAACAGGGAAATAGAGGGATGCATATCGCCGCTATTTCCCTTGCGGGGGGATTAAAGCTTCTCTTTCATTACCCAGCCGCCGGAACCTTTTACGTAATCTTTAGGGCCGGCTTTCTCGATGAGCAACTTACCGGCTAATTTGCCGACTTCGTCTACAGAGATGCCACGCTCCGCTGCAATTTTTGCGTACTTCTTGCTGCGTTTATCGTTGGTTTCCGACACCAGCGCGTTGACCTCCGCGCCAGATTTTACTGCGCCCAAATAGCCGTCAGCCTGCTCACCGACCAGGCCCTTTGCTTTGGCTTCGTCTAAATCCAAGGCCCACACGGGCATGCTGATAAACAGACTACAAAATAAAGCCAGAATGATCTTTTTCATACAGAAATCCTCTCTCGCGCCTCTACACATAGGTATGCGGTCGTTTGGTTACTTTTATCGCAACGTAGGGGCGCTGCTTAGAACAAATCATCTTCTTCGGAAAAGAGCTTCTCGAGATCCTTCTCAACCTTCACCCTGATCTCATGCTCAATTTTTACATTGAGGTTAATCGTGATGGGCTTGTCAGGCACCGCCACTTCAACCCTTGGAGCACATGCGACGATAAGCGGTAAGCATAACGCACACAGTATTGAGTTTTTAGTATTCATCAAATAACTAAGCCTTATTTACTTCAGTTAACTATAGCAACCGTAGCTGAACATAAACTGAACTGTCGCTACGGTTAATAAGTCCCTTTTTCCAACTTTTTCTGAATAGAGCCAGGGACCAATATGCTCCGCAGATTATCAATGATATTGGTTTGCAGATTAACGTTCAGCGCAATAGGTGCGCCGGAGTACCGTTTGTTCGCGCTCTTGCCCGCTAATTGAATGTCGAACAACAGAACCCCATTCTGTTGGTAATCCACCCGACTGACCAGAGAATTGTAGTTAAAGTTCTCCAGCGCATCGACAGCAAACTGCAGACTGGGGTTGGCGGCGCTGAGCGCTCGCCAATAGTCCACATCCACCAGATTTATCGAGCCGGACGACTGTGCGGCGATCTGTCCGTTGTTGGCGGTGACGCCGCCATCTTTTATGGAAATAGGCAGCAGTCCGGCAATACGGCCGCTGGCTTTAATTTTATCGCTTTCCAGCGCAACCAGCTTACCCAGGTCCAGATTGGATACTTCCACCCAGAGGTCAGAGTGGGTCAACGGGCATTGTACTTTCGCCGGTTGCACCAGCCTCGCCTTGCCATCAAAAAGTCCGATGGAGGCGCGATCCAATTGCAGATCGCATGTGAGTCCCTTGGCGTATTCCACCCTACCGGAAACATCCGCCGCCACATCGCTTGCTTGCAACATTTCCGCCGCCTCAACCGAAGCAACAGTAAGACGCAGCGGCTGAGTAAAAGAAGCGGCTTGTCCGGTGAATTGCACATCGGTGGTCAGACTAACGCCTTTCGCTTTAATTTCTTCGTAGGTCGCTCCCCAATTGGACAGCGAGACATTCGAGCGCCCATCAATCGCCAAAGCGTCTTTCATTGACCAGTTCACGGCGCCGCTGGCGGAGACCGTTCCAAGACTGACCGTCAACGCATCTGGAAAAGCGGCGATATAGGTTTTAATAAAGTTGAAGTTCGCTAATTTGCCTTCGACATCGTAAGACAGCCAACCTTTCTTTTCCGCTGTCCGGTAAATCACTTCGATTGGGCTGCTCAGCCCTAAAGCGCTCAACTCTCCTTTATCCAGCGCAATACGTTTGTCGTCCGCTTTCACTCGGCCCACCAAGTTCACTTCTGTACTTTGGCCCTTGTGAGACAGGCTGACTTTAGCCTTAGCGTCCGTAGCCAAGCTCCAGGAAAACACGGGGTTACCCTGTCCCTGCTGAGTGTTGGGGGCTCCCGTATTAACCGACAGTGCAGTCCTGCCAAGCTCGATGTTTCCGTCCTTGAGCTCCATTGACGCGTCTTGAAGCGACCAACCGCTCCAAGCGATACGGGCGCCTTTTTTAAGATTCACCTGGATATCTGTCCCCAACTTAACTTGCCCATCCAGCGCCAGCTCTACCTTTTGCGGGTATTTGGGGTCGGTCAGGGTTGCATCGGTTTGCAGTATTGCGGCCACAGTCTTTGTCGCCGCAGCGTATTGCAGCGTCGCCCTCGCATTGAGCTGCGGTTCCGTGTCCAACGCAGATTTGGAGCGTAGCTCCAGTTTCAGTGCGCTGGGACAACTCGGCTCCGCGGAAAGTTGTTCACAACCCACCGCTTCCAGCACGCTTACCTGCCATGACAAAGGTAGCGATGGCGCGGACTCTGGCCATTGAGGGATATCCACAAGGATGGTCGATGGCTGAATGACGGCGGTCTCTGGCGCCGTCGCTCCGTTGAGTTCAATCTCCGTTTCGCCGGAAATCTTGATATCCTGCTGTGCCAGTTGCGTTTGGAACTTGGGCTTGATGTTGAACGACCAAGGCGCGCTGCCAATGACATCCGGAAATATCAGCTGTAAAGCGCCAGAAGTCTGCAACGAGGTTATCGACTCTTGCGGCATTCGAATTGTAGCGAGAAACGCAGCCCAATCCGCTGAATGCTCCCCGCTAAAACGCCAGGCGCCGTCATCGCCCAATTCCCCCTCAACGCTCAGCGTCATGCGTTGATCGCTCGCCAGACTGAGAGAGAGGGATGTGGGCGCCACCCAATTTAACGACAAGGACAATGGCGCATCCTGATATTGGGTTTGGGCCTGTAGATCCAGCCCTTCCTGCGTCCGCTCCAGAGACAGGCTGGCGGTCAGCGTCTGGTCGCCAGCCGGCGTTTCCAGCTGCTCCACCTCAACCGTGAGAAAGGGGATTCGTTGCGCCACACTGTACAGCAAGGCGCTTACCGCCACCGGCGTACTCTGGTCTGCGGCGCTCTTCTCCGCTGGCGTATAGACAATCCGCTGTGCTTTCGCAGTCAGTGATTCTTCAATTTTCTGACAACAGCGCCAGCCGATTTTGACGTTTTCCCCATAGACGATGGCTCCGCCATCCAGACCGAGTTCGACCTCCCGTAAGCGCCAGCCTCCCCAACCGGGACGACCAATTTCCAGCTTGCGGATGTCCACGCCGGCGCGGCCCGCCAGCTCCTGCGCCAGAGGCGGCAGCCATTGGGGCGCAAACCACCAGGCCGCTCCCGTCAAAATACAGAGCGTCAGCAAGGTAATCAGGCCGCCCCACGCCAGCCGCTTGCGCCACGTCATCGACTAGTTTTCGCTATGTTGTTTGAAGAATTGATACGCCACCCGACCGCTGCGGCCGCCTCTGGATGTGGCGAATTGAATAGCCAGTCTGTGCAGCGCTTCGCGATCGCCGGTATAGTCATGAAAATAATGATCGATAATATCCAGATAACTGTCCTGGTTGAATGGATAAAAAGAGAGCCACAAGCCAAAGCGGTCCGACAGCGAGACTTTCTCCTCTACCGAATCACCCTGATGAATTTCATTATTGACCAGCTTGGTCTCCAGGTTTTCCGACATGTACTCAGGCATCAAATGACGACGATTGGAGGTCGCGTAGATCAGCACGTTTTTCGGCGGCAGTTCGATGGAACCTTCCAGAACGCTTTTCAGGACTTTGTAGGTTTTCTCACCCGCTTCGAACGACAAATCGTCGCAAAAAATGATGAAACGCTGAGGTAAATCCCGCACTTCATCGACGATTTCCGGCAGGTAAATCAGATCGTCTTTATCCACCTCAATGACACGCAGTCCCTGGGGGAAATATTCATTCAACATCGCCTTGATCAGCGATGACTTACCTGTGCCACGGGAGCCCCACAACAAGGCGTTGTTAGCCGGTTTGCCCGCCAGAAAGCGCTCTGTATTGCGCTGCAGAGCCGCTTTCTGACGATCCACATTCAATAGCTCATCAAAACGAACAGGGTCAATTTCACGTACGGCGCGCAGGCTGCCTTTGAATTGTCGCCAGATTGCGGCGGGAGTGATGTTCCAATCAATACTCATAATACGGCTCGCAATATTAGATCTTTTAAATACAGACGGGCGACGAGGATCAGAAATCGTCGTCGCCGGGAGTCGAGGAGACCCTGCCCCACGCAGGAGTCAGATCCTGGTCAATGCCGAGGTGATTCAGAATGCGGGCGACGATGAAGTCGATCATCTGCTCCACCGATGCCGGCTTGTGATAGAAACCGGGAGATGCAGGCAAAATCGTGACGCCCATTTGCGACAGCTTCAGCATGTTTTCCAGTTGCACCGTGGAGTACGGGCTTTCTCTCGGCACCAGAATCAGTTGCTTGCGCTCCTTCAACACAACGTCCGCAGCGCGCTCAATGAGATTATTACTCGCGCCGGTCGCCACGGCGGATAGGGTTCCCGTACTACAGGGACAGACCACCATTCTCGCTGGAGAACCGGAGCCGGAAGCCACGGGAGACATCCAGTCCTCTTTGCCGAAGACACGCAATTGCCCAGGCGCCGCGCCAAACTCTTCGGTCAACGCCTGTTCCAGCTTCGCCGCCTGGCCGGGCAGTTTGATATCGGCTTCCACACTGGCGACCACATACGCCGCCTTCGACACCATCAAATAAACCTGATGCTGTTTTTGCAGTAACACCTGCAATAAGCGCCAGCCATACTGAAAACCTGACGCGCCGGTGATCGCTATAGTAATCGGCTCCTTAAACGTCACGACGACACCGCCTCTTCCTCGGCAAGCATGCTTTTCAGCTTCGCAGGCAACCCCGCGAATCCGCCGTTGCTCATAAGGACGATATGAGCGGGCCCTTTCACGTCGGCAAGCAAACGGGTGATATCGTCAACATTGCCCATGCACTGGTGCTTGGGCGCCGCATTACGCACAGCTGCATCCAGCCATTCGTAGCTATCCAGATTGGCCCAGACCACATGATCCGCCAGCTCCGCAGACGCTAATAATGTGTCCCGATGCACGCCCATTTTCATGGTATTGGAGCGCGGCTCAATGACCGCCCAGATCGGCGCATCGCCAACCCGCTTGCGCAGCCCTTCCAGCGTCAATTGAATCGCGGTGGGATGATGCGCGAAATCATCGTAGGCGACCACGCCGTTGCGCTCGCCCAGTTTTTCCAGCCGACGCTTAACCCCGGGGAAATCGGACAGAGCCGGAATCGCGTTTTGCGGCCGGATACCAATATGGCGAGCGGCCAGCAGTGTGGCCAACGCATTCTGTACGTTGTGAGCGCCGCTCATGCCCCACTCCACAACGCCGCATGACTCGCCGTTTAAGAACACTTCGAAACGGCTGCCGTCTTCCGCCAGGCACTTAGCCCGAATATCCGCTTGCTCGTCGCTCAAAGAGAAAGTCTGGCGCGGCGACCACAATCCCATCGCTATAGCTTCTTCAACAGCGGGTGTCTGCGTGGGCGTAATGACCAGCCCCTGGCGCGGCACGGTGCGCACGACATGATGAAACTGGCGCTGTATATCGCCAAGATCACGGAAGATATCCGCGTGATCAAATTCCATGTTGTTGATGATCAATGTACGCGGACGGTAATGAATAAACTTGGAGCGCTTGTCAAAGAAAGCGCTGTCGTATTCGTCCGCTTCGATGACGAAAAAGGAGGTGTCGCCCAGTCTGGCGGAAACATCAAATCCCTGGGAAACGCCGCCGATCAGAAAGCCCGGCGCCAGACCGGCCTGTTCCAGAACCCAGGCCAGCATGCTGGTGGTGGTGGTTTTGCCGTGAGTGCCGGCCACCGCCAATACCCAGCGCTCCTGCAGTACGTGCTCCGCCAGCCATTGTGGGCCGCTGGTGTAAGGCAGGCCTTTATCCAGAACATACTCCACTAGCGGATTACCCCGGCTCATGGCGTTACCGACAATAATAAGGTCGGGTTTGGGATCAAGATGGGATGGGTCATACCCTTCGCGCAACTCTATTCCCTGCGCCATCAGCTGCGTGCTCATGGGAGGATATACATTTTTGTCGGACCCGCTGACCTTGTATCCCATTTCCTTGGCGAGCAACGCCAGGCTACCCATGAAAGTCCCGCAAATGCCTAGTATGTGTACATGCATGTTTCTTGCTAATCGCTATCTTTTAATCTGTGAAAAGAATCAGTGTCTCATTCGTCCGGCCGCCAACGCAGGCGGTCTGTTTGGCGCAGATTGCGAATTGAACTTCAGAAAACTGAGCTTCAGGAGCATATCGGTCAATTATTACTGACGGGTTCCCTAAGCGCCAGCGCCGGACCGGAAATGGCCCTATCTATTGAGGAAATTTAAGAAAATTCGAGGGGGCTGAGCGGGGACATGAAAATGGCAATAAACTCGCGTATGATTCGCGCCCATAAGACGACGAGAGGCGACAACGAATATGACGGTTAAAAACGCGTTTTATGCGCAGTCCGGCGGTGTGACCTCGGTCATCAACGCTTCTGCCTGTGGCGTACTGGAAACAGCTCGCGCCCACTACGATAAAATCGGCAAAGTTTACGCCGGCCACAACGGCATTATCGGCGCCTTGCGTGAAGAATTGATCGACACCAGCCTGGAGAGCGACGCGGACATCGCCGCGCTGAAGCATACTCCCGGCGGCGCTTTCGGCTCTTGCCGCTACAAGCTGAAAGACATCAAAACCCACAAAGCTGAATACGAGCGCCTGATCGAAGTCTTCAAGGCGCACAATATTGGCTACTTCTTTTATAACGGCGGCAACGATTCCTCCGATACCGCCTACAAAGTCTCTCAGATCAGCGAGCAGCTGGGTTACCCGATCATCAGTATCGGCATCCCCAAAACCGTCGACAACGACCTGCCCATCACCGACTGCTGCCCGGGATTCGGCTCCGTCGCCAAATATATTTCCACTTCTATTATGGAAGCCTCGCTGGATATCCAATCCATGTGCGAATCCTCCACCAAGATTTTCGTCATGGAAGTGATGGGGCGCCACGCCGGCTGGATTGCGGCGGCGGCGGGACTGGCGCAACGCGAAGAAGGCGGGGCGCCGCAGATTATCCTGTTCCCTGAAACGCCATTTGATAAAGCCAGCTTCCTTCGCCGCGTGGATGAAGTGGTCAAACGCGACGGTTACTGCGCCATCGTGGTGTCGGAAGGCGCGCAATATGCGGACGGACGCTTCCTGTCCGACGCCGGCGTGACCGATGCTTTCGGGCACACGCAATTGGGCGGCGTGGCGCCGTTCATCGCCAACATGATCAAAAGCGAGCTGGGTTATAAATACCATTGGGCAGTGGCGGACTATCTGCAGCGCTCCGCCCGCCACATCTCTTCCGCCACCGACCTGGATCAGGCCTACGCCGTGGGCAAAGCCGCCGTGGATCTGGCCCTGGCGGGTAAAAACGCGGTAATGCCGGTGATTGTGCGGGAGCAGGACAGCCCTTATAAGTGGTCGATTGGCGAAGCGCCCTTAGCGAAAATCGCCAATGTGGAAAAGAAGATGCCGAAAGAGTTTATTACCGAAGATGGTTTCGGCATTACTGAAGCAGCGCGTCGCTACCTGCAGCCATTGATTCAGGGCGAGTCGTATCCGCCTTACAAAAACGGCGTGCCAGACTACGTGAAGCTGAAAAATCAGTTAGTGGCGAAGAAGCTCGCTCATTCTTTCAACGTTTAACGTATTTCTAAAGCGAGTCGTATATCGTGTAACCGGCGGGACAGGCTCCCGCCGTATTCCAGTCTTACTCTCCGTCCCTTTTCAAAATGCCGTATAGAGAGATTTTCAACGAATCCAGAATCATGGATTTTTCGCCGCTGCTCTCCGTGCATTTATACATTCCGTCTATCCAGAGACTGGCGATGCCATGCACCATTGACCAGGCGGCGTGGGCGATCAGAGAGACATCCCGGTCAGTAAATACGCCTTCGCTGACGCCTTTTGTAGCGATGTTCAGGATAACCTGAAACGCGCTACTGCCCGCTTCCGCCAATTCCGGATAATCCATCGGACAGGCGATCACAGGCCCGAACATCAACTTATAAAGTTCAGGGTTATCTCGCGCGAATTGAATATAGGCATTGCCGGAGTGGCAAAGTTGTTGCGATGGGTCGTTGTGTGCGTCAGCGGCTTCCTGGGTGACCCGTTGCAGCTCTCTGTACCCCTGCGCCGCCAGAGCGGCCAGCAACGCATTCTTGTCCGCGAAGTGGCGATAGGGGGCGGTTTGCGACACGCCGATTTCACGCGCCAGCGCCCGCAGACTGATCTTGTCCGGCCCAACCTGCTTGAGCTGCGCCAGGGCTTTGTCCAGCAACTCATTCCGCAGGTTGCCGTGATGGTAGGGCTGGTGCGCGTCAACGCCTGCGACAGCTTCTCTCAAATTACTCACCTTACTCTCTTCTACTTATTCGTGTTTATTGGTTCAGGATAAATCCATCTCAAAGTCTCTCCCATGATCCACAGCAGCTTTACGCCGTTTCCTGCGATGCGTCCGAAGTTAAGCGTTAAACACCGCTTCAAACCGGATATCTCTGATAAGTGTGGGGCGCAAATCCATAAGCGTCAACATTGTTGACACAGAAAACATTTTAATCACACAATATTTTCACCGACAACATAAACAGGAAATCACGCCATGTTCCTTTCCATCGCTCTATCCTGGCTCCACTTTATTTGCATCTTTGCGCTGGTCAGTCTGTTGCTGCAAGAGCGTAAAATCCTGAGTATGAATTGGTCACGAGATACCGCCAAAGCGTTGCTGGCGACGGATCGATGGTTTGGACTTAGCGCACTGGCGGTCTTGTTAAGCGGATTTGCGAGGGTATTTTTCGAGAAAGGCGAGGCGTACTATTTTTCCAACTTCTTCTTTTGGAGCAAACTTGCGTTGTTCATTATCGCCGGGCTGATTTCCATTTATCCAACAGTACAGTTTCTACGTTGGCGCAAGCCAATTCAGGCCGGACAAACACCGGAGCTTGGCTTCGACACCCGCCGCAGAGTCACCCGCGCAATCCATGCGCAAATGCTGCTGGTTCTGCTTATTCCGTTATGCGGCGTGCTCATGGCGCGAGGGTATGGCTAACGCCCTCAGGCATTAAGAAACTCGTTGATGTACTCCGACATGACGACGTGGGTTTTGATTTTCCCCACACCGGGAATAGCAGTAAGACGATCGCGGATTTCATGAATCCGCGCCATATTCGGCGCCTTCAGGAATAACATCATATCCGTGTCCCCTGCTACGCCGTGGCACACTTTGATTTCAGGAATGGTTCTGAGTATCTGCGCCATTTCCGTACATTGAATTTCGTTATAGCTGATCTCCAGATACACTGAAACCTGATCCTCCCGCGCCTGCGTGACGAGCACCTGGTAGCCGCGGATAATTCCCGTCTCCTCCATTTTGCGAATACGGTCGGTCACCGCCGAGCGGGACAGGCTTACTTTTTCCGCGATGGCTGACACCGGCTGTCTCGCGTTTTCACGCAATAACTGAAGAATTTTTTCATCAAATTTGTCCACAGGCTCTCCCACTAAAATACTCGACAAATCAACTATCAAGCACCGTTTCACCCCTATTTGGGCGACGCGCCGACGTTATGCCGATCAAACCGGCATTTTGGCGGCGTAAAGCCGCAATTTGCAACGAAGGATTTGATTATTATTGCAAAGGTCCGTCGCCATCTCGTCATTGACAGCACGACGCACTCGATAGACCCCGCATACACCTCAAGGAAAATTATCATGCAGTCGCTCCACCGCTCGCTCAGTTTCAGTCAGGGTCTCGGTATCTTGGTGTCCGCCCTGCTGGGGACCGGCGTCTTTATCGTTCCCGAGCTCACGGTCAAACAGTCCGGCGCCAACGCGCTGTGGGGATGGGGTTTACTAGTGTTCGCCATTATTCCCATCGCCTTCGCTTTCGCCAGATTGGGCAAACGTTATCCCCACGCCGGCGGAGCCTCTCATTACGTGCATTCCGCCTTTGGCGCGACGCAGGGCCGCATCATAGGCTGGGTTTTATTAGCACTGGTGCCGGTAGGGCTGCCCGCTGCAATGGAAATGGCGGGCTGGTTTCTCACCTCTCTGGTCGCACTGACGCCGGCTGAACTCCTCGCCGTCAAACTGGCGCTGGTGGCGGGCATGCTGTGGGTTAACCTAAGAGGCGTCAAACTATCAGGCTCCTTACAAACCGTCATCGCCTTCAGTGTCGGCGGCATTGTGGTGCTGCTGTCCGTGCTGGCCTGGTTCGACGTCATTCCGCCGATCCCTGCTGAGCCCACCTCTTTCAACTGGGAGCAGGTTGGCGCGGCGGCGGGGCTCGCGTTCTGGAGCTTTATCGGCATTGAAACCCTCGCCCACTTATCGACAGAATTCAAAAATCCTGAGCGGGACTTTCCTCTGTGCCTGATTATCGGCGTAGCGCTGGTCGGACTGGTGTATTGGATGGGTAGCTGGGTGACGCTGCATTACGCGTTAGGCGCGGATTATTCCGGCCCCGCCATGGTGTATCTGTTCGATGCGCTAATCGGCGGCCACGGCAAGCTGTTGATTGGACTGTTTGGCTTCCTGTCCTGCGTCGCCACCATGAACATCTATCTGGCGGGCTCTTCACGCATGTTATGGAGCCTGGGTAAGGACGGCGCAACCTATCCTGCTTTGGGCAAGGTCAACCGCCATGGCGCGCCGGCGAATGCAGTGCTCGCCATGTCCATCGCCAGCGCGGCGAGCCTGCTTGTCTTCTCCGTGTTGCAAGTGCCTCTGGAAGAGTTGATTCGCATGGCCAACGGCATGATCGTGCTGGTTTACCTGCTGACGATGCTCTCCGCCGTACGCCTGTTCCGAGGCAAGGACCGTATTTTGCCGGGACTGGGGGCATTGGTGTGTCTTTATCTGGCGTATACCTTGATGAGTTCTCTGTGGTGTATCGCCATGGTTTACACCGGTATTTTCATTATTTTGAAAATACGCAAACCCAAGCAGACGCTGATGGGAGCGCAGGCGTAACGCCTGCCTCTCCGCTTTAATTCTGGCTTATCCCAGCGCTTCGTCCATGATCTCAATCCAGTGCCTGACCGGCACTCTCGCCTCGGACGCCAGATGCAATTGACACCCCACATTCGCAGTGACAATGGTATCAGGATCATCCTGCACCAACGCTGCGACCTTCTTCTTTAATAACTGACGGCTCATCTTCGGTTGCAGCAGTGAATAGGCGCCGGCGGACCCGCAACACAGGTGCTTGTCTCGCGCCGAGGCGAGATCAAATCCAACATCGGTCAGAATCTTTTCTACAATTCCTGGCAGTTTTTGCCCATGCTGCAACGTACAGGGGCAATGCACGGCGATTTTCGAGTAGTTCCTTTTTATAGACAGGACAGACAGATCCTCCGCCACCACCACCTCGCTAAGATCACGGGTCATTTGCGACACTCTATGAGCCTTTTCCGCGTACTCAGGATCATCCTTCAGAATATGCCCGTACTCTTTCACCAACTCGCCGCACCCTGAAGCGGTGATAACAATCGCTTCCAAACCGGATTCAATGGCAGGCCACCAAGCGTCAATGTTCTTTTTCATCAAACGCTTGCCTTCATCCTGCGCGCCCAGATGGTAGCTGACGGCGCCGCAACAGCCCGCCTCGTTTGAGGCGATAAGACTGACGCCAAGCCGGTCCAGCACCCGCGCCGCCGCCGCGTTTGTGTTGGGCGTGGTGACGCTTTGGGCGCAGCCGTGCAGCCCCATCATCACTCTGGGCTGACGTTGGGGCGGCCAGGTGATCGGCACCTGCTTCTCAGGAATTTTCTTGCGCAGATATTCCGGCAGCGCCGGTCTCACCCATTGACCGACGACGATCAGGAAACCGAAACGCTGCGGGTAAGGCAACAGCAAAAGCAGAATTTTGCGCAATAGACGCTCGCGCCAGGTGCGAGGAACTTTTTTCTCCACCACGCCGCGGCCGATATCCAGCAGCTTGCCGTATTCAACGCCGGAGGGGCAGGTGGTTTCACAGCTTCGACAAGTCAGACAACGATCCAAATGCAGGCGGGTGCTCTCCGACGCCTCATCCGTCTCCAGCATCTGCTTTATCAGATAGATGCGCCCCCGGGGGCCATCCCGCTCATCACTCAGTTCCTGATAGGTAGGACAGGTAGCGTTGCAAAAGCCGCAATGCACGCAGGAACGAATAATTTTTTCCGCTTCATCGCCTTCTGGCGTGTTCTTATATTTAGCGTGGATTTCGGTTTTCATCAGTGACCTTTGAGTCCCGGACTTGCTCGCTTCAAATCCGGTTAAATACTAAAGCCAGGAGTACAGCCTGCCTGGATTGAATATGCCGTCGGGGTCCAGCGCCGCTTTCAGCCTTTGATGCAACGCCCGCAGCGGCGGAGAGAGCCGGTGGTAAACTTCACCGTTACGATCGCCATGACGATACAAGCTGGCCTGGCCCTGAGCGGAAACCGCATAACGCTCCATGGCCGTTAACGATGATTCAGCCCGCACCCACCTTAAGGCGCCCCCCCAATCCAGCAGCACCGGCGCGTCATTTCCTAGCGGCGGCGCGGAAGGTTTGACTGATAGGCGCCATAAGGGCATATCGCCTTCAAAGAATTCATGAGTCTGCTCTTGAATCAGACGCCAGAAATCCGCCGCCCGCTCCAATAATTCGCCTCCCCAATAGCCGATAGTGCTGGCAACCGCCTGCTCCGCGCCGGACAGTCGCAAGTACAAACGCCCGTCCGTCCAGCACACGGCTGATAATGGACGCGGCTGTCGGCACAACTCCACCATTTTACTGATCGCCGCGGCCTCATTGCATTCCTGCACCAGCGTGGTTTCCAGCTCCGGCTTGGGGGTCACCCGGATACTGAGTTCCGTAATGACGCCCAGTGATCCCATAGCGCCGCACTGCGCCCGCGACAAGTCGTAACCAGCAACATTTTTCATCACTACGCCGCCAAATCGCAGGTGTTCGCCTTTGCCATTGATAATGCGGGTTCCAAGCAGAGCGTCACGCACAGAGCCACGCCAGGGACGGGCGGGCCCAGAGGTATTGGCGGCCAAAGCGCCGCCCAGCGTCGCGCGACCGTCATATTCCGGAGGCTCAAACGGCAGCATCTGACCTTGCTCGTCCAGTGTTCGCCTCAGGTCGGCGATACGCGTGCCGGCTCTGGCGGTGATCACCAGTTCAGAGGGCGAATAATCCACGACGCCGCTATGTTCGCTAAGGTCCATCGCCTCGCCGACGGCGACGCGTCCCAGGAATGTTTTGCTACCCCCGCCCCGTATCATCAGAGGCCGACTCGCCGCTCTGGCGGTCATCACTTGGTCGACCAGTCTGTCAGCTATGTCCGTCATTTATATATATTCATCCGGGACGGCGCTTCCGCCCACACTATTAATTGCCTATCGAGCGATATTCCTGACATCTGCGCAGCACGGGAACGCCTTTGCCTGGATTCAAAACCCCGCCAGGATCAAACGCTTCCTTTACAGCGTGAAACTGCTCCAACTCCGCCTCTGAAAACTGCGCGCGCATCTGCCGTATTTTTTCCAGACCCACGCCATGCTCGCCAGTGATGCAGCCGCCGACGGCGACGCACAACTCCAGAATTCTGCCGCCAAACTCTTCTGTCTTTTCAAACTCGCCCGGCACATTGGCGTCAAACATAATCAACGGATGCAAATTGCCATCGCCAGCGTGAAAAACATTCGCTACGCGCAGCCCGTATTCTTCCGACATTTCCCGCATTCGCGTCAATACATAGGACAATTGACTGCGGGGAATGGTGCCGTCCATGCAATAGTAGTCGGGAGAAATGCGCCCCACCGCGGGAAACGCGGATTTGCGGCCCTTCCATAATAACGCGCGTTCCGCATCGCTCTGGGACGTCCGCACGGCGACCGCGCCGAGCTCGCGAAACAGGTTTTCCACCTGCTCCACGTATTCCACCACCTCTTCTCTCACGCCATCAATTTCACATAGCAGGAGCGCTTCCGCATTAGTCGGATAACCGGCGTGCACGAAATCTTCCGCCGCCTGAATAGCGTAACGATCCATCATTTCCAGCGCGGCGGGAATTATCCCTTTGGCGATAACCCCCGCGACCGCGTCGCCCGCCTTCTCCACGCTGTCGAACGCCGCCATGATCACCTGCGCGGAGTCAGGAGATGGCAGTAGCTTGACGGTAATCTCGGTAATGACGCCCAATAGTCCTTCCGAGCCAATGATCAACGGCAAAAGATCGAAGCCGCAATTATCCAGCCCCTGTCCGCCGACGCGCACTCTCTCGCCTTCTGCCGTGAGCATTTCAAACGCCAGCACGTTATGCACGGTCAGCCCGTATTTAAGACAGTGGGCGCCGCCGGAATTTTCCGCCAGATTACCACCGATGGTGCAGGCGATTTGCGAGGACGGATCAGGCGCGTAAAACAGCCCCATAGGCTCCACCGCCTGACTGATCGCAAGGTTTCGCACGCCCGGCTGCACCGTAGCGGTGCGCGCTTCCGGGTCAATGCGCAGTATCCGATTAAAGCGGGCCAAAGAAAGTAAAACCCCGTCCGGGCTCGGCGTGGCGCCCGCCGACAACCCAGTTCCGGCGCCACGGGCGACCACCGGCACGCCCCAGCGATGACAGAGCTTGAGAATCTTCTGCACGTCCTCCACGGAGTCCGGCAATAGAGTCAGCAACGGGCGTTCGCAGTAGGCGGACAAGCCGTCGCACTCATACACCCGCAACGTTTCCTCATCTGCAATGATGGAATCCGAAGGCAAGAATTTCGCCATTTCTTCAATGAGCAACTTTTTGCGGGTTTCAAATGAGCTTGCGGAAGTAACGGATGAATACATGGAAAGCCGATTATGATGGAAGGTCTCTCGCCAACAGTTTCCCTTCGGAAAACACGTATTTTTTAGCATAAAAACGGACTGGCTTGCACCGTAATTTAATCTTTTTCCCTATCGCGCACCAACATTAAGCACAACCGTATTTCATCATCTACACTTTACTTTGGAATTAGTCCGTGGTCTGCAGCCAAATTTATGAAACGCCACGACATCAATAAAATCATGGAGTTACGGCATTACAATTGCATTAACCAAGGCGAAGTTCATTGGATACGTAATTACCGAAATGCCCGAATTTTTGTGTTTACGCATTCTCGTTTTTGCGAAAACACTATGCTAAGTTAAATCCGGTAATAACAATGAACAACAAACAACCAACCGAGGGTAAAAAATGAAGAAGACATTCGTTTCTGCAGTTGCAGCGCTTGGGTTTATGACAGCTACCGGTGCAGCGATGGCTGACGGCACACTGGACGCTGTAAAGAAAAAAGGGTTTGTTCAGTGTGGTGTGAGCACTGGCCTTCCCGGCTTCTCCAACCCGGATGACAAAGGCAACTGGATGGGCCTCGACGTTGACCTGTGCCGCGCAGTTGCAGCTGCGACGCTAGGCGACGCTTCAAAAGTAAAATACATCCCACTCACCGCCAAAGAGCGCTTCACAGCTCTGCAATCCGGCGAAATCGACCTCCTCTCCCGTAACACTACCTGGACACTGACTCGCGACGGCTCACTGGGCCTGAACTTCGCTGGCGTCAACTACTACGACGGTCAGGGCTTCCTGGTAAGTAAAGATCTGGGCGTGAAGAGCGCGAAAGAACTGGACGGCGCAGCAGTGTGTATCCAGGCGGGAACCACTACCGAATTGAACCTGGCCGACTACTTCCGTGAGTTCGGCATGAAATACCAGCCAGTGGTATTCGATACCTCCGACCAAACTGTAAAAGGCTTCGAAGCCGGACGTTGCGACGTTCTGACTTCTGACCAGTCTCAGCTGTACGCCCTGCGCATTCAGCTTTCCAACCCGGACAAAGCCATGGTTCTGCCGGAAGTTATCTCTAAAGAGCCTTTGGGCCCGGTTGTTCGTCAAGGCGACGACCAGTGGTTCAACATCGTGAAGTGGTCTCTGTTCGCAGCGATTACCGCTGAAGAACTGGGCGTGTCTTCCGATAACGTAGACAAAATGAAATCCAGCACCAATCCGAACGTACAACGTCTGTTGGGCTCCGAAGCCGGCCAGGGCAAAAACCTGGGTCTGGACGATACTTGGGCTTTCAACATCGTTAAGCAAGTCGGTAACTACGGCGAAATGTTCGAGCGTAACGTCGGTAAATCCTCTCCGCTGGGCATTGAGCGCGGTCTGAACGCACTGTGGACCAAAGGCGGTCTGCAATACGCTCCACCTATCCGCTAATACAAGCCTTAGTGTCTGGGCGCACGTCCGTGCGCCCTATCCTGTTCTAAACACCCAATTTAATAACTCCTTGCCGATCCTCTGGAGAACATTGAGTGGATATTCAAAACAAAGGACAGGATAAAGCGAAAACAAAAATCTGGAACGATCCTGCAGTACGCTCTGTATTTTTCCAAGTACTTGCTGTGGGCGCCGTAGTCGCTTTTTTCCTGTACATTATTAATAACGCGCTTACCAATATGGAACAGCGCGGGATAACTACCGGTTTCGCTTTTCTTGGCGATCAAGCCGGATTCGGGATTCTCCAGTCATTAATTGAATATGACGAGACCCACTCCTTTGGCCGTACATTCTTTGTCGGTCTGCTGAATACAGTGCTGGTCGCTGTGTTGGGCATTATCCTGGCGACTATTCTTGGATTTTTCATCGGTATCGGACGCCTGTCGCACAACTGGCTAATCTCAAAGCTGGCGACGACCTATATCGAGACTTTCCGGAACATCCCCCTTCTGCTGCAGATTTTCTTCTGGTATTTCGCTGTATTGCAAGGCCTTCCAAGCCCACGCAACAGTATGAGCATCGGCGAGTCTGTATTCTTCAATATCCGCGGCTTATACCTTCCTGGCCCCGTCTATGAAGATGGTTTTGGCGCTGTCGCTTTTGCAATAGTGGTCGCCATCTGCATTATTATCGGTCTGGTGAGATTCGAGCGTAAAAGACAGCGTGAGACAGGAAAGACGTTCCCCCTGTTCCTGCCGTCCGTTGGTATTTTGTTCGGCCTCCCTCTGATTGTTTACTTCCTCGCGGGTTCTCCCATGCATTGGGATTATCCAGTGTTGGCGGGCTTCAACTTCAAAGGCGGTTTGACGATTATCCCAGAGCTGATTGCGTTGCTGATCGCGCTGACTGTCTATACTGCTGCATTCATCGCCGAGGTGGTGCGTTCCGGTATTGAAGCGATTCCAAGAGGTCAAAGCGAAGCGGCCAACGCCTTAGGGTTGTCGAATGGACAACGTCTGCGTTTGGTTATCGTTCCTCAGGCAATGCGGGTCATTATTCCACCAATGACCAACCAGTACCTCAACCTGACCAAAAACTCTTCGTTGGCGACCGCTATCGGTTACCCGGATCTGGTGTCCGTGTTCATGGGCACAACCCTGAACCAGACCGGTCAGGCGATAGAGATTATATTTATGACAATGGCCGTCTATCTGTTCCTCAGCTTGAGCACCTCCGCTCTGATGAACTGGTACAACAGCCGTATTTCATTGGTTGAGAGGTAATCGAAATGAGCAATAAATTTGTTCCATTGCCCGACTTGCCCCCGCCATCCAATACGGTAGGCGTCGTCGGTTGGCTCAGAAGCAATCTGTTCAGCAGTCCGATGAACAGCATTCTGACCATTATCGCCTTTTACCTGATTTATTCGGGTATCTCCTGGTTTGTCTCCTGGGGAGTCATTAACGCAGACGTCATTGGAACCTCACGGGAAGACTGCACCTCCGGCGGCGCCTGTTGGGTATTCATATCCGTCCGTCTGCCGCAGTTCATCTACGGTTTCTATCCGCCGGATGAAATCTGGCGCATCAACGTAATGTTCGCGATCGCCATCATCGGCATCGTTGCACTGATGATCGACAAAACACCCAAAAAAGGGTGGATTGCACTGTTTATGTTGGTCGTTTTCCCCGTCATTGCGTACTTCCTTCTGTATGGCGGCGCTTTCGGTCTGGAAGTGGTGGAAACCCATAAATGGGGCGGACTGACGCTCACGCTGGTCATCGCTACCGTCGGCATCGTTGTCTCGTTGCCAATCGGCGTCGCGCTGGCGCTGGGTCGCCGTTCTGAAATGCCCATCGTGAAGAGCATCAGTGTGGTCTACATTGAGTTCTGGCGTGGCGTTCCCCTGATCACGGTGCTGTTCATGGCCTCGGTCATGCTGCCGTTGTTCATGAGCGAAGGCACGGAAACCGACAAGTTGGTGCGCGCCATGATCGGCGTCATCATGTTCCAGAGCGCGTATATGGCGGAAGTCGTACGCGGAGGTCTGCAGGCGATCCCCAAAGGTCAGTATGAAGCGGCTCATTCCCTGGGCCTGAGCTACTGGAAAATGATGTGCTTCATCATTCTCCCGCAAGCGCTCAAGCTGATGATTCCCGGTATCGTCAATACCTTTATCGCTCTGTTCAAAGACACCAGTCTGGTATTGATCATCGGCCTGTTCGACCTGCTCGCTATTGTGCAGTCAGCATTGCACGATCCCAAATGGCTAGGCTTCTCCGTTGAAGGTTATATTTTCGTGGCTTTCTTATTCTGGGTGTTCTGCTTCGGAATGTCCCGCTACAGCCAGGCGCTGGAGCGTAAACTGAATACCAGTCACCGATAGGCAAGTTTTCTGGAGTACGACATGAATACGAATACTAACAGCGCAGAATCCCGCAAGAGCATGATCAACCTGCGCGGCGTCAACAAATGGTACGGCAAGTTCCATGTACTGAAAGACATCAATCTGGAAGTGTACAAGGGCGAACGTATCGTTGTGTGCGGCCCATCAGGATCAGGCAAGTCCACCATGATCCGCTGCATCAACCGTCTGGAAGAGCATCAACAGGGGGACATCATCGTTAAAGATATTCCTCTGACCAACGACCTTAAGAACATCGACAGCGTGCGTCGGGAAGTCGGTATGGTGTTCCAGCACTTCAACCTGTTCCCTCACCTGACGGTGCTTCAGAACTGTACGCTGGCTCCAATCTGGGTGCGCAAAGTACCGCAGAAAGAAGCGGAAGCGACGGCGATGATGTATCTGGAAAAGGTGAAGATTCCGCATCAGGCGCACAAATATCCGGGGCAGTTGTCAGGTGGTCAGCAACAGCGCGTGGCAATCGCCCGCAGTCTCTGTATGAACCCTGAAATCATGCTGTTCGACGAACCGACTTCGGCGCTCGACCCAGAGATGATCAAAGAGGTGTTGGACACCATGATCGAGCTGGCGGAATCCGGTATGACCATGATCTGCGTCACCCACGAAATGGGCTTCGCCAAGACCGTGGCCAACCGGGTAATCTTTATGGACGCCGGTCAGATCATTGAGGAAAATGAGCCGCACGAGTTCTTCAACAATCCACAGAACGAGCGGACCAAACTGTTCCTCAGCCAGATCCTGCAACACTAAGGACAAAGCTTGCAAACATTGATGTTGCGCAGAGCGGAGGCGGCTGACGCCCCCGCTCTTCTACCCCTGATTGAGCAGTTGGGGTACTCCCTTACCCTGACTCAGCTCGATCATACTCTCTCTACTTTACTCCACGATTCCCACGCGCATTTTATGGTCGCCGTCAGCGGCGATAAAATTCTCGGCTTCATTCAGAGCAATCTCAAACGCACCCTGGTGGCAGGGGGCTATGTTGAGATTGTCAGTCTGGTGGTTGATGAGCTCGCACGGGGACAAGGCGTCGGCGGAAAGCTGATCGAATCCGAGAAGGAGTGGGCAAAACAACAGGGAGTATTTAAAATTCGATTAGGGTCGCGAATTCACCGGGAGCAGGCTCACCAGTTTTACGAGGGTCTGGGTTTTACCCGCATCAAGACACAACACTGGTTTGAGATCACTTTATGAGTAAGCATCAGTACTTTCAGGTTGACGCATTCACTTCCAACATATTTTCCGGAAACCCCGCCGGGGTTTGCAGCCTGGACGACTGGCTGCCGGACCACACGCTCTGCAAAATCGCCGCAGAGAACAACTTATCGGAAACGGCGTTCTACGTACCGCGCACCAACGGCTTCGATCTGCGCTGGTTCACGCCGGAAGCAGAAGTGGATTTATGCGGCCACGCTACGCTGGCCACTGCTTTTGTGCTTTACGAGCTGAAAGGTTTCAAGGGACCTCGCATTCAATTCCACACCCGCAGCGGCACGCTGGAAGTGACCCCTCATAAGCAAGGGGGCTACGCCATGCTATTCCCAAGCCGCAAGGGCGAGCCTGTTGAGCCGGAACCGGCCCTGCTGGAAGCGCTCGGCGGAGTGAAACCGCTGGAGGTGCTGAAGTCCCGGGATTATATGGTCGTGTTAGAAAACGAAGCCGCCGTGCGCGCCGTCTATCCAGACATGCGCATGCTGAAACTTATCGACTCCCTGGGCGTCATCGTCACCGCCAAAGGCGATAAGGTCGACTTCGTATCCCGCTTCTTCGCTCCCAAAGTCGGCGTGCCAGAAGACCCCGTCACCGGCTCCGCCCATTGCACACTGACGCCTTACTGGTCAGAAAAACTGGGCAAAGTGGAGCTGACTGCCCGCCAAATCTCCCAACGCGGCGGCGAAGTCATGTGCCACTATCGCGGCCCGAATGTACTGCTGGTCGGCCAGGCGCGACTTTATCTCGAAGGGGTGATTAACGTTCCTGGCGAGAGTTGATAACCCAAGTAAAGCAGCGCTTGCCAGACAAATCTAAGCGCTGTTTTACTTTCAATGTAAATGTCCTCCGAAAAGCTGAAGGGTTTGCTCCAAGTCGCAACTCAAGTACAGAACATAGGGAGTCTCGACTTTGTGAATACACCATTCTCCTTCACTTATTAGCTCATTGAGCTGATGCTCAAAAAGGGGCACTCGAAATATTCCTAAAGGGCACGGCTGACTCTCGTTATCCGGATTTCTTAAAAAGTCTTCGATGAGACTGACTTCATCTCTTAAGCTAAACGGTAAATCGAGATCAACTATCACGCCGAAAGCTTTTAATGCACGACACAAATACGAAAGCATGTCGCCAAAAGCTTTTATATTTCTACTATCCATGTATTTTTTAACCGAAACTATGTCAAAGTCTATATAGACATAACCGACCGAATCCCGCTCAAAAAAAACACAATACTGAGTCCGCTCATTCCATATAAATTCCTGAGAGTAGCCGTCGTGTTTTTTCAAGAACTCAGTTAGTGAGTCTCCGTCAAGAAATACTTCATCACCGTGTTCATCAATTACATTTCTGTCTTCATCTAATGTGACAGAGTAAATCCCTGGCGTCTTTGAAAACCCTAATGTATAAAGGAGCCGATTCGTTTCTCGGCTTAGCGCAACTAGTTTGATATTCGGTACAAGGAAGCACGCTGTTAGCTTAGTATCCATTAGTTAACCACCTCCACTTCAAATCCAGACTCTTCGTACATTTCTTTTAGTTTCTGGTGATCTTCATTTTGTCCATCAATCTTGGCTCTCGGAGGCAAACAAGGGTCAAAAAGTTTGGATTGAATATCTCTTAATCGCCTCCGTTGTTTACCTTTCTTCCGATACTGCTTAACATTTGTACTCTTAGCCTCGCCTATTTGCCTATCACCAACAACATCCACCTCCTGGTCTTGGCCACACTTTTTACATTTATACTCAGCGCCTGCACTTACAAGATTCATCTTTGGAAGGTTGTCTTCTATAGCTCTGTTCTCGAACGCATAGCCTCTTTTTTGTCCAGACCTACTCGCCTTATTACCAAGCTTATCTATTAGCTTCTTATTAGCCTCAGTGGCTTCTGCAACTGACGGTTGCGAAATAGCTTCCCAATCATGATCGCAATCTTTTGGAGCTAAATCTGCGTTATCCTCACTACTTGGGCAGGTTCCGTGAATTTTCTCCAAGGAAGATTTGTTACCCATCTCTTTCTTAAATTCTTCATCCATTACTTAGAGCACTCCTTATCGTCCGCAGAGTTACCAAACTCATGCCGCTAGATGCTTATTTG
The DNA here is from genome assembly GCF_030719035.1 of Hahella sp. HNIBRBA332. NCBI lineage: Bacteria > Pseudomonadati > Pseudomonadota > Gammaproteobacteria > Oceanospirillales > Hahellaceae > Hahella > Hahella aquimaris. The sequence continues at coordinate 6,990,101 of NZ_CP132203.1, read as the reverse complement.
TCTTTGGTTATTAACACAGCATGCAGGTAATCAGCCTAACACCTATTCATCAAAACTTGGATGAAGGAATTATTTAGGCATCTTCCACACCTAATTTTACAAATTCCAGTAGCCGTTTTTACAAAAAAATGAATCGTGTTCAGTGAAGAAAGTTTCTGTTTACTCTTCGTCAATTCCACGCTAACCCAATGATTTTATGTGGTTTCCGCTAATTGAGACGACATTTCTCATTTCAGGCACGGATCCTGCGATAGAGGGATAACGACTCAGGCTCACGCGGAGCGTTGGGATTGAGTAGAACGGACGCTAAAAGCCCGGTTTCGGCGTCCGAATGAAAAAAGAGAGCTAACTGTAGAAATAGGATGAGCATAATGAACACGGTGAAAGGAACCTGGAAACAAACCTTTTTGGCGCCGTTGGCGTGCGCAGTCGCCCTGTCGGGCTGTCAACTGAGCGATGATGAAGAGAAGGAGACCTCTGAGTCTCGCCCCTACAGCGCGCTCTATGTATTTGGAGATAGTCTTTCTGATACCGGGAATCTGGGCGGCTACCTCTCTCTGGAGACAGACCTGCCCTCCCCCTTTTACGACAACCGGATTTCCAACGGTAAGTTGATCGTGGATTACGTGGCGGAGTCTCTGAATGTAGAGGTAGAACCGTCCCTATACCTGGATGAAATTACCGACGGCACCAACTATGCCGTGGCCGGCGCTCAGGCGGACGCAGATCAGAATATCGACCTGGATTTCCAGGTGGACACCTATATGGAATACCATTCCGAAGAGGCGTCCCCGAAAGCGCTCTACCTGTTCTTTATCGGCGGCAACGATATTCTTGAGCAACGTGGAGAGACGTCCCCCAACAACACCAACGCCCTGGATCTTGCCGCGGACAAAGTCGCCGCCAATGTTCAGGAGGTGATAGACAAGGGCGGGAAAAACATCGTTGTGCTTACCGTACCGGATGTGGGCAAAACCCCAAAAGTGTTGAAAGAATCAGCAGAGCCCGGACAGGAAGGTCGCTCGCAACTAGTCAGCGACCTGACCGTTTACTTCAATAACCAAGTGGAGCTGAAGCTATCAGCGTTGAACATGGGCGAGGCGAAAGTCACGATGATCAACTCTTACCAAATCGCTCTGGATATTCTCAATAATGCAACGGACTACGGCTTCACTAACACCACGAACGGCTGTTATGTGACGGAAGACCTGGAGTTCAGCGACATCTGTAGCGAAGAGCAATTCGATAATTTCTATTACTTCGACAGCATTCACCCTTCCGGTAAGACCCATCGCCTGATCGGGGAGAAAGTGGCGGCGGAAATCCCTGCTCCGGCGGGATCCTAACTGTTACCGCAACAGATGCAGCAACCACAGCAGCGTAGCAAGTTGAGTAAATAACAGTATCCCGCTTAGCCCGCGCCAGAAGGCCAAAGGATTGCGTTCGACGATGGGAAGCGCGCTATCCGGCATAAGCCGGGAGTTGGGATGAGTCATGTCCTGCAACCATTCGGAAAAGCTGTCGTAGCGACGACGCGGGTCCAGTTGCAGGGCTTTCTTCAAGGCGCCGTCCATCCACACCGGAACCATCGGGTTGTGATGATAGGCCGGCGTATATTTTAATTTGGCCAACGCGGTCGGCGACGCGGCCTTTTCATAGGCTTCACCGTATGGCAAATGCCCAGTCAACATTTCATACCCGATCACCGCCACGGAAAACAGCTCGGAGCGTGTCGTGGCTTTCGTCCCCAATACGTATTCCGGCGCGCTATAACTGGCGGTGCCCAAGGCCCTTTCCCGCGCAATGGGCAGATACATTTCCTCCACACCCGGAATACGGCAGGAGCCAAAGTCCACCAAAGTGACGTGATCGTCATTGGTAATAAGGAGATTGTCCGGCTTGATATCTTGATGCAAAGTCTCTTTGCGATGTAACGCCCGCACGCCTTTGACTATCTGCTCCAGAATGCGGGTCACCCGGTGAATATCCGGGCGAGAGTTATCGCGAATCCACCGGGACAAGGGCGCGCCTGGTACGAACTCCGTCAGATAATACAGACAGCTACGCGCTCGTTTGCAGGGAACCAAACCCGCCACGTGGGGATTGTGCACCCGTCGCGCAATCCACTCCTCCATGGTGAAACGTTCGATATAAGCAGGATCATCCACGAAATTGAGAGAGGGCGTTTTCATTACCGCACGCCCCCCGGTTTCCATATCAGTGACCTGATAGACCTGGCTGCGCGCGCTTTCATGCAGAATACGATCGACGCGATAGCCGTCCAGGCTCTGCCCCACTTCCAACGGCGGCGGAAACGGGAGGCGGCTGAGTTCGCGGCAGCAGGCGTCCGCATCGCGTAACCCGAGACTCTCCACCCGTAGTATCTGACAACTCAGGTTATCGTCACTGCCCGCCTGCAGAGCTGCCTGTAAAAGGTCTGCAGCAAGCCCCTGAAAAGACGCTTGCGCGGCGTCTCGCAGCCGCTCCCGCAATTGATGATGCGGGATAAAATCATGGAGGCCATCCGTGCTCAGCAGGAACACATCTCCGGCCTGTATCTCCAACACGCGGTAGTCGATGTCCAGATTGGCGGAAAATCCCATGGCCCGAGCCAGATAAGTGCGTTCTGCATCAACGCGGGCGGTGTGATCCGTAGTGACCTGTTCCAGCTCGCCCTGCCGATAGAGATAAATCCGACTGTCGCCCACATGAAAGATATGCGCCTGCGTCGACTTCAATACCAGAATGGACAAAGTGCACACATATCCTTTGTCGTCATTCAAGGTGCGTAGACTTTGTCCATAAAGCCAGCGGTTCAACGCCTGCAGCACTTTCTGCGCGGCGTTTTTCACCGACCAGGAATCCGGAGTGCAGAAATAATCGCTCAAAAAGTTGGTGACGCAGGCTTCGCTGGCTTCCTTGCCCGCTTCCGCCGCACTGACGCCATCCGCGATGACCGCCACAGCGCCTTTCAATTGCAACGTCTCCCGATCAGGAATACGCACGCCGATGCAGTCTTCATTGCGGGGTTTCACGCCGGCAATGCTGTGTTGATCAACGGATAGCGACAAATCGCTGGCGAATATCATGCGCCACTCATCCTGCTGCAAAAATTAAAGGTAGTACGCCGCAGCAATAGACCCATGTCAATCAGTTCACTTCAATCAGTTGCACGCTGCCGTCTTCGCCCACTTCGACCATATGCCCTTCAGGCTCATCGAGAAACTGCACGGCGAGAAAACAAACTGCCGCCGCTCCTGCAATGGCCATAAAAAATGTGGATGCATCGACGAATGAATACACCGTCAGGAAAGTCACGCCGCCCACATTGCCGTAGGCGCCCGCCATACCCGCGATTTGTCCGGTCATACGGCGCTGCACTAGCGGCACCATGGCGAACACCGCCCCTTCCCCCGCCTGCACGAAGAAGGAGCACAGCATGACTGCCGCCACCGCCGCCGGGATCATCCAGGCTGCAGAAATCTGACTCAGCAGCAAATACCCCACCGCCAGGCCCGCAATCAGGATAGACAAGGTTTTCTTGCGGCCAAAGCGATCCGACAACAGACCGCCGCCAGGACGGGCCACCAAGTTCATCAGGGCGAAAGCGCCTCCCAACAGACCCGCCTGCACTGGCGACAGACCAAAGGTTTCCATGAAAAAAGCGGGCAACATTGACACTACCGCCAACTCCGATCCGAAGGTCACGAAGTACGCCCAGTCCAACACCGCCACCTGCTTGAACTTATAACGCTGCATTTCCGGCACGCCTTGCTTCAGGCGCTCATGATTGACGTTGTAGATCTGCCAGAACTGGACGATAAATAACGCCACCAGCCCCGCCCACAAAATCGAAGCCGTAGAGTCGGATAGCAGTCCCAGACCGGCGGGAGACAGCTTCCAGGTCAACACCGCCAAAGCTATGTACATGGGCAGGTTCATGGCGATGTAAAACCAGAAGTCTTTCCAGGAACTGACCTCCAGTCCCCCGCTCTTCTTGGGTTTGAAATAAGTAGAGCCTTTTGGGGTATTGCGAACTTTGCGGTAAAACAGCAGTCCATAGAAGAAGGCGACGACCCCAGTGGTGGCGATCGCATAACGCCATCCTTCATCTCCGCCATAGATATAAGCGGCGATTGATGGCAGCGTCCAGGCCGCCGCGGTGGAGCCGAAATTCCCCCAACCGCCATAGACGCCTTCCGCCACGCCAACGGTTTTGGCGGGAAACCACTCTCCGACCAGACGGATGCCGATGACAAAACCCGCGCCGATGAATCCACACAAAAACCGGAACAGAGCAAGCTGCTCAAAGGTGGTGGAAAACGCAAATCCCCAACACAGGAAAGCGGAAATCATTAACAACAGACTGTACACCGCACGCGGGCCGAACTTATCCACCAACATGCCAATGACAATACGCGCGGGAATGGTCAGCGCCACGTTCAAAATCAACAGCGCCTTCCACTGCTCATTGGACATATTGAATGCTTCCACAATGAATGGTTTCATCGGCGCGTGGGAAAACCACATGACGAACGTGAGGAAAAACGCGAACCAGGTGTAATGCAAGGTTCGGACGCCCCCTTGGGACAGATCCAAAATATTGAGTTTATCGGATGACATAAATCTTCCTGTCTTATTGGCAGTTGAGTTCTCGTAGAAAAGCACCCACAGGAACTACAAAAGCTGTGCCAACCGATAAAACAGGCTTGTTTAACCTCCTTTCAGCCTGTCCTGATATCTCTTTCGCAACCATGAAGAAACATAAATCCCCATGTATATCAAATAATTAAATTTATCAGGAAGACCGTTAGGCTTTTTTCCGCCACATAACGCACCAAATAAGCGCAACACAAAAAACCAATCCCGCACCAAATTAATCACTCTTGTTGGGCGCCAGCTAAAATTTGCGCACTTTTTTAGAACAAAACTCAGGCGTCATTCCGCACCATTGACAAGCAAAACTCCTCGAAATGCATCGAAAACCACTTTTTATCTCTTTAATTACAGTTACTTAAAAATAACGAGATTTTGGTTGGCGCCATTCATGCTCTATCACCGTCAATTAGCCTGTAGCGGATTCAGCGAGCTGGAGAAGGTCCATGAAAGAAAAATTAGTCGTCGTCGGAAATGGAATGGCTGGAATGCGGACTGTCGAGGAGTTGCTAAAAATAGCGCCGGATAAATACGACATCACCGTGTTCGGATCAGAGCCTCACGGCAATTACAACCGCATCATGTTGTCGCCGTTGTTGTCCGGAGAAAAGACGCTCGAAGACATCATGATCAACGACATGGAATGGTACAAAACTCACAACATCACCTTGCACGCCGGATGGGAGAAGCGGGCGCTGAAAGTGGATCGCCGTAATAAGATTGTGTATGCGGCGGACGGGACAGAAGCGGCCTATGACAGGCTGCTGCTGTCCACCGGCTCCAACCCCTTCATTATTCCTGTACCAGGCAAAGACCTGAAAGGCGTCATCACCTTCCGTGATATTTCCGATGTGGACACCATGCTGTCCGCCGCCAAATCCAAACAACACGCCATCGTTATCGGCGGCGGCCTGCTCGGTCTGGAAGCCGCCAACGGATTGTTGAAGCACGGTATGGACGTCACTGTCGTGCATAACCTGGAAATTCTGATGAATCGCCAGCTGGACGGTCCCTCCGCCCGCTTTCTGCAAGCGGCCCTGGAAGAGCGCGGCATGAAGTTCCGCATGTCCGCCAACACCTCTTGCCTGGAAGGCGATGAGCACGGCAGCGTCAAAGCCATCAAGTTCGACACCGGCGAGACGCTTCCTGCGGATATCGTGGTGATGGCTGTCGGCATTCGTCCCAACACCGAGCTGGCGCAATCCTGTGGTTTGTACTGTGAACGCGGGGTGGTGGTCAACGACACCATGCAAACCTTCGACCCCAGCATCTACGCCATTGGCGAATGCGTCCAGCACCGGGGAGAATTATTCGGCCTGGTGGCGCCCATTTGGGATCAGGCCAAAGTCTGCGCCAACCATCTGGCGGGCTACGGCATCGGCATCTACAAACAGAAGGAAGTCTCCACCAAACTCAAAGTCACCGGCATCGATGTGTTTTCCGCCGGCAACTTCCTGGGGGACAACGACAGCGAAAACATCGTGTTTCAGGACCCCAAACGCGGCGTTTATAAAAAGGTGGTGATCAGAGAGGACAAAATCATCGGTTCTGTGATGTTCGGCGATACCGGCGACGGCTCCTGGTACTTCCAGCTGATGCGCGACAAAACCAACATCAGCGACTTCCGCGACACCTTGCTGTTCGGTCAGCACCTGGTGGGCGACTCGGGCCGCCAGGGCATCAACGCCGTGGCGGAACTGCCTGACGACACGGAAATCTGCGGCTGTAACGGCGTTTGCAAAGGCGATATCGTCAAAGCCATCACCGACAACAAGCTCTTTACCCTGGACGATGTGCGCGCCGCCACCAAGGCGTCCGCGTCCTGCGGCTCCTGCACCGGGCTGGTGGAGCAGGTTCTGGCGGCCACCGTGGGCGGCGACTACAGCACCGCGCCCAGCGAAAAGCCGCTCTGCAAATGCACTGGCTACGGCCATGACACTGTCCGCAAAACCATTCTCGATAACGGCCTGAAAACCTTCCATGAAGTCGCCGCCTTCATGGAGTGGAGCAAGCCGGACGGTTGCCACGTCTGCCGTCCTGCCATCAATTACTATCTGGTTTGCGCCTGGCCGGACCAGAAAGTGGACGACCCACGTTCCCGCTTCATCAACGAGCGGGTGCACGCCAATATTCAGAAAGACAACACCTATAGCGTCGTGCCGCGCATGTGGGGCGGCCTCACCACTCCCAACGAGCTGCGCGCTATCGCCGATGCGGCGGACAAATACAAAGTGCCCTGCGTAAAAGTCACCGGCGGCCAGCGTATTGACCTGCTCGGAGTCAAGAAAGAAGACTTGCCCCATATCTGGAAAGACCTGAACGACGCCGGCATGGTTTCCGGTCACGCTTACGGTAAAGCATTGCGCACCGTGAAGACCTGCGTCGGCTCGGAGTTCTGCCGCTTCGGCACCCAGGACTCCACTGGCATGGGCGTCAAGCTGGAGAAAATGACCTGGGGCTCCTGGACGCCCGCCAAAGTGAAAATGGCGGTATCCGGCTGCCCGCGCAATTGCGCCGAAGCCACCATCAAAGACTTCGGCGTGGTGGCGGTGGACTCCGGCTGGGAGCTTTATGTGGGCGGCAACGGCGGAATGAAAGTGCGCGTTTCCGACTTCCTGGTGAAAGTCGCCACCATGGATGACGTCATGGAGTACGCCGGCGCCTTCATGCAGATGTACCGAGAGCAGGGCCATCACAACGAACGCACAGCGCCCTGGGTGGAACGTGTCGGTCTCAGCTATATCAAGTCCGAGCTGGTGGACAACCCGGAGCAGCGCAAGGCGTTTCACACCCGCTTCCTGGCCTCGCAGACTTTGGCGCAGATCGATCCCTGGGCGGAACGGGCGGCGCAAGGCGTGGAGAAACAGGAGTTCATTCCTCTCACTCAATTGAACTAAAACCGCGCAGACAACTGAACCTGAAAACTCCTGAGACGTAAGACAGAAGAGATATCAACTATGACACAGTGGATCGAGGTAGGCAGTCTTGAAGAAATACCGCGTCTTGGCGCCCGCGTAGTGCAGTCCCGTTTCGGCGATCTGGCGGTGTTTCGCACCAAGGACGACAAAGTGTTCGCCCTGCGCGACAAATGCCCGCACAAGGGCGGCGCGTTGTCCCAGGGGATTGTGCACGGCGACAACGTCACCTGCCCGCTGCATAACTGGGTAATCAGCCTGCAGAACGGCGAAGCCCAGGGTTATGACACCGGCTGTACGCGAACTTTCCAGGTGCGTATGGAAGGCCGGCAAATATTCGTGGCCCTCACCGCCACGGAAGAGAGCGATTGAAAATGGTGAGCTTGGGGACTCTTTTCCCATTGAAACGGCGGGACCGCACTCCCCGCCGCGGTTTCGCCGTTTCACCCTTTTTGCATCAGGCCCGAGTTTATGACTTCTAATCGCACTCTACACACGACATGCGCGTACTGCGGCGTGGGTTGCGGCATTCAGGCGCAAGTGATCGATTCAACGACGCGTCAGGCCCGCATTGCCGGCGATCGCAGCCATCCCGCCAACTTCGGACGTTTGTGCTCGAAAGGCGCCGCGCTGGCGGACACGTTGACCTTGCAGGGCCGCTTACTGCAGCCGGAGGTCAACGGCGAAACCGTGTCCTGGGACGCCGCGCTGGACCTTGTCGCAACCACTCTCAGCGCCACCGTGCGCGAACATGGCCCCGAGTCCGTCGCGTTCTATCTCTCCGGCCAATTGCTGACGGAGGACTATTACGTCGCCAACAAGCTGATGAAAGGCTTCCTTGGCTCCGCCAACGTGGACACCAATTCACGTCTGTGCATGTCCTCATCCGTGGCAGGACACAAACGCGCTTTCGGCGCGGATGTCGTACCGGGATGCTACGAGGATCTGGAGCAGGCCGACCTGATCATCCTGACCGGCTCCAATACTGCTTGGTGTCATCCGATCCTTTATCAACGCGTTAAAGCCGCCAAACAGCAGCGCCCACAAATGAAAGTGGTGGTGATTGATCCCCGTCGCACCGCCACCTGCGACATCGCTGACCTGCATCTACCTCTGCAGCCGGGAACCGACGCCTGGCTGTTTAACGGCTTACTGGCTTATCTGGCGCGTCTGGGCGCGCTTGATTACGAATACCTTGAGCAACATACCGAGGGATTCGGTCGCGCGATCAAGACCGCCCGCGCCGAAGGTACGGCGGATATCGTCTCCGTGGCCCGGCATTGCGGCTTGAAAGAAGGCGAAGTGGCGGCGTTTTACGACTGGTTCCGTAGAACGCCCAAAACCGTGACGGCCTATTCCCAAGGCGTCAATCAGTCCAGCAGCGGCAGCGACAAGGTCAACGCCATCATCAATTGCCACCTGGCCACCGGACGTATAGGCAAGCCCGGCATGGGACCATTTTCTCTCACCGGCCAGCCCAACGCCATGGGCGGTCGCGAAGTGGGCGGGCTGGCCAATCAACTCGCCGCGCATATGGATTTTACCCCGGATAATATCGAACGGGTCGGCCGCTTCTGGAACGCCACACGCATGGCAAGCCAGCCCGGCCTGAAAGCCGTGGATCTGTTCGACGCCGTGGCGGACGGCCGCATCAAGGCCATCTGGATCATGGGCACTAATCCTGTGGTCAGCATGCCGGATGCGGACAAGGTCGCCCAGGCGCTTTCCCGCTGCGACAAAGTGATCGTGTCCGACTGTATGCGGCGCACCGACACCACGGAATACGCCAACATCCTGTTGCCGGCCCTCGGCTGGGGCGAAAAAGACGGAACCGTCACCAATTCCGAGCGGCGCATCTCCCGCCAGCGCGCCTTTCTGCCCGCTCCCGGCGAGGCTAAAGCGGACTGGTGGATTGTCAGCGCGGTGGCGCAACGCATGGGTTTCGGCGCCGCCTTCAATTATCGCAACAGCCGGGATATTTTCATTGAGCACGCCGCCTTGTCCGGGTTCGAAAATACGCCAGAGCAAACACAACGCGCTTTTGATATCTCCGCGTTGGAAACTCTGACTGACGCCGCTTATGACGCGCTAGAACCGATACAGTGGCCGGTTAACGCCGCCACGCCCCATGGCGCCGCCAGATTGTTTCAGGACGGCGGTTATTTTAATCCGAATCACAAGGCGCTCCTGCTGCCGATTACGCCACAGTCGCCGCAGGGAAAACGGGATGAGCGCCTGCCTTTCGCACTCAACACCGGCCGTATTCGCGATCAATGGCACACCATGACCCGCACCGCCCTGGCGCCGCAACTGAACGCTCACCTGGGCGAGCCTTATTGCGCCATGCATCCGCAGGACGCACAGCGGCTTGGAATCGAGCAAAATGATCTGGTCAGACTCCGCTCCCATTATGGCGCTCTCATCGCCAGAGCCGACCTGACGGACGAGCAACAACCCGGACAACTGTTCGTCCCCATGCATTGGACGGCGCAATACAGTGCGGCGGGACGGGTCGGCGCCTTGGTCAACCCTGTGACCGACCCTCATTCCGGACAGCCCGAGAGTAAACATACCCCCGTAACAGCGGAGCGCTTTGAAGCGGCCTGGCACGGCTTTATTTTCTCCCGGGAAGAAATAAACCTGGAAGGCGCGCCCTACTGGACCAAAATCCGCGGAGCCCGCTTCTACCGTTATGAGATCGCAGGGACTGCGCCCATTGAGGACTGGAACCAATGGGCGCGCGCCCTGCTGAGTCCGTCGGAACAGAGTGAGAACGAGTGGCTGGAGTATCAGGACTGCGCGACGGGCAAATATCGCAGCGCCTGCTTTACTGGCGACCGTCTGACAGCGTGTCTGTTTATCGGTCCTACGCCAGATTTGCCTGAACGCTCCTGGTTGGCGAGCTTGTTCGATCTGGATGCACTGACCCACAATGACCGCCTCGGCCTGCTCGCCGGTGTTCCTCGCTCCGACGCCCCCCAGGCTGGCCGCACCATTTGCGCCTGCTTCGGCGTAGGAGAAAATACCCTGCGTCAGACGATTCGGGAAAAGGGGCTGCAAACGGTGGAAGCCATTGGCCAATGCCTGAACGCCGGCACTAACTGCGGCTCCTGTATCCCGGAGCTGCAAAAGCTGCTGTAGCGGAGTTCATCCGGGTGGACGTCGCAATCGTTGGAAGAGAAATTTAGTTTGAGGAGAAATCCTCGCCCCGGTTGAGGAGAAGCAAAAGCAACGACCCTTGCTCCTCTGCGTTTGGGAGCCTTAGCGCTCCCTTTTTTAACCTGCCGCGAACCTGACTTGTCTACTTTCCATCTCCAAGCCGCCTTACGCCTCATATAACTCCAGCGGCAGATCATCCGGGTCTGCAAAAAAAGTGAAGCGCTTACCGGTGTATTCATCCACTCGGATATCCTCCACCGCCACGCCTTGGGATTCCAGATACGCCTTGGCTTCCTCTACCGACGGCGTGACAAAGGCCAGATGGCGCAATCCACGCGCTTCGGGATAGCTGGGACGAGGCGGCGCATCAGGAAAGGAGAATAGTTCAACCTGAGAACCGTCCGGCAGTTGCAGGTCCAATTTGTATGAATTTCGTTGCGCGCGAAAATTCTCAGCCAGGATTTTCAGCCCCAGCACTTCCGCATAAAAGCGTTTTGACGCCGCATAGTCCGAACAAATAATAGCGGCATGATGAATGGCGGTGAGTTTCATATAACGCGAAGTCCCGAAATAGAATGTCAGACAAGCCTCCTATTCTCGCGACTTTACCAACGCTTTTCAAAATTCCCGCCAGCAAGCATCTTCCCCGCGACGCCCTAACCAGAAGCGCCCTGTCGCCCCCGCGGCGAAAATCTAACGTCCACCCCATGTATTTCATTCAAGGTAACACTGTGTAACTTATCCCCAACAAGCCCTTGCCATTAGACCTACATCAGCTAACATGTCGAAATAAATAATAAAATCAGCGTATGTGCAGAATAATAATCAGATCTCAAAACAGAGCCTGCTAAGACACAATCTGTATTCACTTTCCCATAAGGAAAACATATGTCGACATACAATGCCTTCAGAGCGCTGGCGCTTTTTCTTACTACTCTCTTCCTTTCCAATCTCGCCGCCGCGCAAACAGATATCGTCTTCTGTAGCGACAACAACTACTGGTACCCATTCACCTACGTAGACGAGCAAGGCGAAGCCGCAGGCATGCATGTAGACATCGTGAAAAAAGCCGCCGAAAGCCTGGGCTATAAAGTCGAATTCAAACCTATGCTGTGGCAGGAGTGTCTGGATTCCGCCCGTGGCAACCTGGTGCACGGCGTCGTCACCGCCTCTTACAAAAAAGAGCGCGCGGAATATATGAACTACCCCGCCGACGCCGCCACCGCGCAGCGCTCCGCCTCGCGGGTAGCGCAAGTGGAATATATTGTCGTGGTGTCCAGCGACGCCAAATACGAATACAAGGGCGATCTCAACACGCTGCCGGAGCCGGTGCGCGTCGCCCGCGGTTACTCCATCGTCAGTACGCTGCGGGAGTCCAACCGGCGCATATATGAGAGCCAGACCGGAGAACTGCGCAACATCGAAAAGCTGGCCAAGCTGGGGAGCGGTTCGGTGATCACCACCCCGGAAGTTTACCAACACCTGATGCGGCAGGCGGAATACAAAACCAAACTGAAATCCGACCTCAACCCCCTCAGCAGTAAATCCTACCATCTTACTTTCGCCAAAGGCTCGCCCCTCACCACCGCAGAACAAACCGCCATCTGGAAAGAGATTTCGCGTCTGCGGGATGACCCTGAGTATATGAGCGCGCTGACGGCCAAGTATCTGAAATAACAAAGAACCCGATCGACTCACGCTGGTTCCGACAGGGAAAGTGTCGTCCCGGCGTGGGTATGCTGTGACCGGATCAAAAGAATTGGGCGATAACAACAAAAACGCCTGACTAAAGGGGCGCAAGCTCCATTATCACATCAATCGACTATGCAATAAGGAAGTCTATGCTAAGAAGAATACATTCTTGGAAACTATTGGCCAGCGCAGCAGCAATTTCGGCCTTGATGGCGGGATGTCAGTCCACCATGGACAAAAAAACCACCGCCAAGGAACCGGAAGTTAAAAACGTGATCATGATGATCGGCGACGGCATGGGGCCGCAGCAGATCGGATTGCTGCACGAATACGCCGTCAATGCGCCTGATTCCATTTACCACGGTCAGCTCACCGGCATGCAGAAGTTCATGGGCGCCGGCGTCCTGGGTCTGTCCCGCCACACTCCCGCTTATAATCTGGTTGTCGACTCCGCCTGTTCCGCCACGCAATTGGCGACTGGCGAACCTGCGCCATCCGAAGTCATCGGCGTAGACAAAGTGGGTAACCATGTTGAAACCGTACTGGAGAAAGCCAAGCGTATGGGTAAATCCACCGGCTTGGTTTCCGACACCCGTCTGACTCACGCCACGCCTGCGTCTTTCGCCGCTCACCGCGCGCATCGCTCCATGGAAAACCAGATCGCGGAAGATATGTTGGCCAACCAGGTGGACGTCATGCTGTCCGGCGGACTGCGTCACTGGCTGCCCAAGTCCGTGAACGACAAAGGCGAGCTGTACCACCAATTGGAGAAGCAAACCGAAGGCGCCGTGCAGTTGAAGTCCAAGCGTAAAGACGACAAAAACCTGCTGGCGGAAGCTGACTCAATGGGATATCAGCTGGCGTTCAACCGTCATCAGCTAGACGCCGCCAAGGGCGATAAGCTGTTGGGCCTGTTCAACTACTCCGGCATGATGAACGGCATCCGTTACACACACAGCAAAGACGATCCCAAGCGCACCGAACCGTCACTGAAAGAAATGACCATGAAGGCGCTGGACATTCTGTCCCGTAACGAAAAGGGATTCTTCCTGATGATCGAAGGCGGCCAGATCGACTGGGCGGGCCACGACAACGACGCAGGCACCATGCTGCATGAGATGCTCAAGTTCGACGAAACCATCAACTACGTTTACGAGTGGGTGAAGAACCGTCAGGACACCTTGGTCATCATCACCGCCGACCATGAAACCGGCGGCTTTGGCTTCAGCTACTCGCGTTCCGACATCCCTGAAGGCGAACCGCTGAACGGCGAAGCGTTCAAAGAGGCGGCCTACGCGCCTAACTTCAACTTTGGTTCGTTCGAGACCCTGAGCAAGCTGTACCAGCAAAAAATGAGCTTCCCGGACCTGTTCGCTCAGTACGACGGCGACAAACAATCCCCGGAAGCACTGATGAAGCTTGTGAACGCTAACAACGCCTTCCCCATCACCCTGGAGCAGGCCAAAGCGGTTCTGGAGCAAGAGCCTAACTACTTTCAGGTTGACGGCCACGATTACCTGAGCGCCAAGATGTTCCCGAAAGTGAATGACTTCAAGTCGTTCTACGTGTACGGCCAGGAAGTGCGCCACGACCTGTTGGGTCGCGCCATGGCCGAAAGCCAGAACATCGTCTGGGCTACCGGCACTCACACCAGCACGCCTGTGCCGGTTGTGGCGTTTGGTCCCGCCAGCGCGACGGAGGGTTTCTCCAAGATGCTGCACCATACTGATATCGGACAACTGGCCAAGAGCGCCATTCATTAATCCGTTCCACGGAATAATAAGCCGATAATTATAAAAGGAGGCCTTGAGCCTCCTTTTTAACACCTCAATGTTATCCTCCCGCCTTTCTGATCTCTGCGGGTTCTTTTCGCAAATGTTCTTTCAGACGTCTTCAACGTTCGAAACAGCATGATTGCGCGCACTCGAAAGCCGACTAAGACCTACTTCCAAGCCTCATTTTCAGGCGCAAACGCATATTTAATTTTGCAAAGTTTTTCACCGCAATGTACGGCGAATTGCGGCGATATCTCACCCGTTATTAACCCCAGTTTCCATGACTTCCAGTAAAACAACAAGTTAGGCGCGAACGTGAATAGGGACACGCTTTCACCATTCGTAACAATTTTCCCTCTCCAATTACATCGCGCAACGGGAACCGCGAATTGAAACGTCAATTTATCGACGTTTATTACCATTGTTTACGAGCATGTTTTTGACAAATTTAACATTCATTCCAATAATCCAGGCAACAGTGATTAGTTTTTAATCACATCGGAGCAGTTCACTTAGTCGTTTCGTAATCAGACCCAAAGGAAAGGCCGCAAGGTCGAGGAGAGGGTTTCATGGACAAGATTATTATTTCGCATGTGGGGCTAATGGAGAAAGACTTGGTCCTGCTTCGGAACCTGTCTCATCTGGACGAAACCTGGTTCGGAAACTTCCAGCTGGCCAGCGAGCCAGGCACCATGGAAGGTCAGATTCTACTGGTGGATGTTGATAAGCCAGAAAGCCGCAGCCTTTGGCAAAGAATGAAGGCCGCCTCCCATTTCGAAAAGACCATCGTCATCAGCCGTAGCAAACAGCCTGTTGACGACGACGCAATTCACCTGACTCGCCCTCTGATTTTTCGTCGCCTGCGCGAAGCATTGCAGCAGGCCACGCAATCGGACCAACAAGAAGCGAAGACCCACGTAAAGAACATTCTCGTTGTCGACGACAACTTGCCGGTGCGCACCTTCATGAAACAGAAGTTGCACGAAATCCTGGATTTCGAAGCTGGCGTGGATGTGGCGGAAAGCGGAGAGGAAGCGCTGCTGAAAGTGCGTGACTGCCGCTACGACCTGGTGTTCATGGATGTGATGATGCCTGGCATGGATGGTTATCAGGCTTGCCGCTCAATCAAGCAACAAGTGAAAACCAAAGTGGTGATGCTGACCAGCAAATCATCCACGTTAAACCGCGTCAAAGCAAAAATGTCCGGGTGTGACGGTTATATCACCAAGCCCCCGGAAGACCGGGAACTGGCGGAAGTCGTACGCCGCTATCTCGGCGCAACCAAAACGGAAACGCTCATATTTCCACAATTAGCAGCTCTAGGGAGATAACCTATGAACAAGAAAATACTTATCGTCGATGACAGCGAAACCGATCTGAAACATCTGGAGCAGATCGTCTCCGGCGCCGCCTATCAAACGGTGACCGCCCGTTCCGGCGAAGAAGCCATCAGCAAGGCGCGCAAAGAAAAGCCCAGCCTGATTCTGATGGACATCATCATGGGTGACATGGATGGCTTCAGCACCTGTCGGGAGATCGCCCAGGACCCTGAGCTGTCCAAGATCCCCGTGGTGTTCGTCTCCAGCAAGAACCAGAAGGTGGACCACATCTGGGCGGCCAAGCAGGGCGCCAAGGCGTTGGTGTCCAAGCCTTACAAAAATGAAGAAATCATCAGTCAACTCCACAGCTATGCCTGAAGCCGATTCAGGGACGAGGTGAGACGCCATGAACAGCGTGTCAATCCCGGTAGAGAGCAAGCGAATACTACGGCCTTCCGAAGCATTCGCCCTGCTCCGGCAAATTAACGCGGAAACCCGGGAGGAAGTCCGCGAAAACCAGGCCACCGCATGGTTCGCCCTGCGGCTGGCCGTGAAGGAAGCCGACGCGGAAACAGCTGATCAGGGCAACCTGGGCCTGCTGATTCGCGAGGACTGCTACAAGGAGCTGCTGGAGTCCCCGGAAATCTGCCCGGTCCCCTACGCTCCCAAGTGGTTGAGCGGTTTCGTGAATGTCCGCAGTCAGGTAACGCCGGTTGTCGACCTGGAGATATTTTTCGGCCTGCGCGAAGACGCGGAAGCCGTCGCGCCGCAACGCAAAGTCGTGCAGCGGGCCAGCCCCTCTTATCTGTTGTATTTCGATCAGGGACAGGAATCCTTCGCCATTAAAGTGCGTCGTTTTCCCAACAAACTGATGATGACGGCGGACGAGCGCATGACTCAGCCCCCGCCCCTTTCCAACGCTCTGATGGCCTGCGTCAATGGGGTCTACAGACAGAACGGCATTTGGTGTGAATGGAATCTGGAAACATTCAAAAGGAGGCTGACCGATATGCTGAGCACGAGTTAAGCCTTACCCCGATAGACAAGCCTGTCAGCGATAGCAGTAAACATCCGCCCCTCAAGGCGCAGGCTGAACCCTGGTTGCTTAAACGGAATTTCCGGGAAAGTCAGGACCGGAGAGGGTTGGCTACGCCCAAAAGCCCCCTTCGGAAGCGTTATTAAAAGGAGTCCCATGGGAGGATAACATGAGAAAGACCATCTCACTCTTATTCGGTCTGGCCCTGAGCCAACTTGTCGCCGCACAATCACCCGGCGTCTACGGAGATCGTATTGTCGTCGGCGGCGTACTGGACCTGGAAGGTCAGTCACGCGGCCTGGGCCTTAACATGCGCGACGGTGTGCTCGCGGCATTCGAAGGCGTCAGCATCAAGGGCAGACGCCTTGAGTACGTCACCCTCAACGATTCATACACCCCAGATCTCACCGTTGAGCAGACCAACCGTCTGATCAAAGACGGCGTGTTCGCCATGATCGGCAATGTCGGCACCCCGACCGCGCAGGTGGCGCTGCCTATCCTCGCTGACAACAAAGTGCCCGCCGTCGGCTTCTTCACCGGCGCAGGTCTGCTGCGTCCCGGCATCGGCGACGTCATCAACTTCCGCGCCAGCTATGTGCAGGAAACCGCCAAGGTAATCGAACAAGGTTTCCGCGCCGGCCTGCAAGCGTCCGAAATCTGCGCCTACGTGCAGAACGACGCCTATGGCATGGCGGGGGTTGAAGGCATCAAACTGGCCCTGCAAAACAACGTCCGTTCCCGCGACATCGTGGAAAAACTGGACACTATCCTGGCCAAATCCGGGGACTCCCCTGAGCGCAACGGCATCGGTCCTGTCGGCGTCTATCAACGCAATACTCTGACTTCCCGCGCCGGTTTCGAGTCTCTTAAAGAGTGGGAAAAAGCCAGCAACAGCCGCTGCCGTCTGGTGGTTACTGTAGGCACTTACAACGCCATCGGCCGCTTCGCCGCCTACTCCAAACAGCGGGGCGAAGACTGGCTGATCAGCGCGGTATCCTTCACTGGCGCGGAAAACCTGCGCGACACTCTGGACCGCTTCGGGGTAACGGACAAAGTCATCCTGACCCAGGTGGTGCCTGACCTGGAATCCGACCTGCCGCTCGTAAAAGAAGCCAGATCCGCGCTTGGCGAACGCCTGAACGTAGTGAGCCTGGAAGGCTATATCGTCGGCAAGATGTTCGTAGCCATCATGCAAAGCATTAAAGGCGACCTGACCCGGGAAAGCTTTGTGCGCGCCACTCGCAATGCGGAGTTCAACATCGGCGGCGTCTCCCTCGACTTCCGCGGCGACAATCAGGGCTCGGACCTGGTGACAATGACTTATTTCAACAATAAGTCCTACCTCCCCATAGAAGGCTCGCAGTTGGCCAGATTGTTCTGAATGGCATGAAGCAACGGGTTATACAGGCTCGAAAAGCAGGAGCATTATCATGAAATTGAACCGTACTTTTTCTCTCAGCAAACTCAGCGTCGGACAACGACTGTTGTCGCAAACGCTGGTTATGGCGTTAACGCTGGTGGTCATCGGATCACTGGCCTTCTTCGCCCTGACCTATGCAAGAAACTCATCCGAGAAACTGCATAATCAGGTCAACGAAACATCACGATTGACGCATTTGATCAACACCCTGCAGGAAGGCATGGTGGACACCATCAACAGTCTGAATACCGGTGTGGTCACCTGGGCGGATGCTGACGCCAGACTGGCGTTAGCCCGCAAGCAGTTTGAATCGGACTGGCAGGCTTTGAGCGCCTCCACGTCCAATCAGGGCGGTGAACAGCAGTCCGGCTTCGCCGACATGCAGAAAACCGTTTCCGGCGTATTCACCGCCTTCGACCAGTTCAAAGCCATGGGCGGCAACCAGTCCCGCGCCGACCTGGAACTGTTCCTGTTGAACGACTTGTCTGAGTATATCGGGCCATTCAACGACGCTTCCACCGCTTACGCGGACCAATTGACCCAACAAGCGCAGGTCGCGTTTGAAACCTCCGAAGGCGTATTGAATGTCGCCCTGATCGCCGGCTCAGCCATTATTCTGCTGAGCTTAGGCGGCGCTATCGGTCTATCGCAGTACATTCGTCGCTCCATCCTGCGTCCGGTCAACGTCATCGCGGAAACCGTGGACAAGGTCAAGCAAGGCGATTCCGAAGCCCGCACCGCCCTCACCGGCACCGACGAGCTGGTTACGCTGGGTCAGGCCCTCGACCAGCTGCTGAACGAGAAAGTGGCGACCTTGATTCGCATCGAAAGAGAAAACGATGTCCTCAACAACTCGGTTATCGAACTGCTGGAAGGCACCTCCAAACTCAGCGATCGCGATCTCACCACCAAACTGACTGTACGCGAAGACATCACTGGGCCGGTTGCAGACGCCTTGAACCTGGTTACCAAGGAAACCTCCGAAGCACTGGGTAAAATCCGTTACGTCAGTAACCTGGTCAGCGCCTCCAGCGTCATGGTGGATGAGCAGACCCGCAAGGTTGTCGGCGTCGCCGATCAAGAGCGGCAACTGATCGAGCAAACTATCCAGAAACTGGATAGCGTGGCCAAACACATGGCGCAAATCGCCAAGTGGTGTCAGTCCTGTAACCAGATTGCGCAAAGCGCTTCTTCTTCCACTGACAAAGCCTATGAGGCGGTAGGAAATACCGTCGAGAGTATGGACGAAATTCGCGACTCCATCAGCGAAACGGAAAAACGCATCAAGCGTCTGTCAGAACGTTCTCTGGAGATCAGCGGCATCATCGACATCATCAACAGCATCGCGGAACGTACTCACGTACTGGCCTTGAACGCCAGTATGCAGGCGGCGGCAGCAGGTGAAGCCGGTCGCGGATTTGCGGTGGTTGCAGACGAGGTGCAGCGTCTGGCGGAAAGCTCACGTAACGCCACATCCCAGATCAGCAGCTTGATTCGCAACATCCAGACCGAAACGGCGGATGCGGTGGACACCATGAACAACAGTATCACCCAGGTGGTCAACGGTTCTAAACGCGCCACCCAGGCCGGTTCTCAGATGCAGGAAACGCAGAAGACCACCCGCGAGTTGGTAACAGCGGTAGAGAAGATCGCGCAGAACTCTCTGGCCCAGGCCAAAGAAACCCAGAATGTGTGTCAACAGGCCGGCGAAATCGAAGCCAGCACCCGCGTCACCGACATGGAGCTGAAACGCCAGTCCTTGCACACAGAAAGACTGCGTACTGCTTCTGGAGTACTGCAACAAACGGTGGAATTGTTCACCTTGCCGGCTTCCGTCTCCACCAATATCCGGATACCGGAGCTGTCCACGGAGTCGCTGGAAACCAGCGCCTCCGCGCCAAGCAAGCTGATGATTCCCAGCGCAGGCGCACCGGCGAAAGAAGAGCCGGGACGCCTCAAGCAGGCCAGCTAGGAAGTAGGAGGATTGCGGCTGACGCCTTCGCAAGATGCGCCAGCCGCCGGGAAAAGGTTGCTGTTTAAACCTGATGTTTGGCGCGCTCCCCCGGGAGCGCCCGCAACCACTAACCAGGATGGATTCCGTCTATGCACAAGCAAGACCCTGTTTCACCCACCGTCGAACTCATTCGCACCTTTACTGCGGAATTGGAGGACGTGGCGGCGACGCAACGGACCGTCGATGCGGAATTAGTCTTCGCCGCTCTGGAAAACGTCAATGACGCTTTGGAGATGGCGACCATGCCGGAATTGCAGGCGCGCCTGCAACGCCTGTATGCGAACATCGCCAGCGACGGCCCCAAAGACCCGCGAAGCAATGAAACCATGCCGAATTTCCCGGTTGAGGCGAAAAAGGTCTGGTCCATCATCGATTGGCTGCACAGACTGGAACCCCTGGCGGAAGAACAATTATTACTGCAAGCGCAGCAAAACGCCGCCGGCCCCGATAGTTGGAATGACTATGGTCCATCGCAACCTGAGGGCGCCGCTGCGGACACAACCGCCTCCACCGAGACTATCCCCTCAATGGAAGTAGCGGAAACAGACGACGCCGACGAGCTGGTCGCGGAAGTCTATGAAGAAGATTTCGCCGACATTGCCACTGAACTCAGCGCCCCTTTGCCAGCGATGGATGTGGCGGAAATCACGGAAGACGAACCGGAAATAACATTCGACCTTTCTGATTTCACGCCCCCCTCTGACCTCCCCGAACCTCACCAGGAAATTCTGGCGTCGCTGTGGGAAGAAACCGCCGCCCTGCTGCCGGAGTTCGCCAAGCAGGCGGTAAAAATGCGGGATTCGATCAAAGCCCGCCATTGCTATTGCGAGCTGCTGCAAACCCTGGGCGAAACCTGCGCCTACCTGGGATTGTCCGGCTTGCAGCTGCTTTTCGATATGGTGGCGATTCGCCTGCAATCCATCGATCAGGTGGATCCTGAATTGGCGGATTTACTGGAACAATGGCCCGCCTTGCTGCACGAATACCTGCAAAGCGGCGCCTCAGAAGAAAGCTGCCTGTGCCTGATGCAGTTTATCGACGACGCCACCTGGGGCGAACGTCTGGACGAAGAGACGCAGCAAGCGATTCTGGAAAATCTGGTGGACTTCCAGCTCAGCGACGACGAGTTTATGGACGAGGCGGCGGAAGACGCCGTGTTAACCCCTGAAGATATCTCCCTGGTTCCATCGGACGGCGCCAACCAGGAGGTATTCCAGGCGTTTTTGCTGGACTCGCCCAACCATACTCATGCGTTATTCCACGCGCTGTCCTCCCTGCATGGCGATCTGGCGGACAAGAAAGCCTTTCTACAGCAGGCTCAGCGCGCCAGCCACACATTGAAAGGCGCCGCCAACCTGATCGGCATCAAAGGCGTCGCCAACATCAGCCACGCCATGGAGGAAATATTCGAAGCCCTGGCGGACGGCAAGGCGGAGTGGAGCGCAGAAATGAAAGACATGCTGCTCAGCGCCGCGGATTGCGTCAGCAGCATGATCGATCATCTGCTGGGACGGGATCAGCCGCCGGAAGACGCCCTGCCCCTGCTCAACGCGCTGGTGCACTGGCGTTCTCCAGAAAAAGCCGAAGCCGCCTGGGCGGCGATGCAGGAGCATCATGTGGAAACGGACGTCGCCGCCACGCCAGTGGATGACAAAGTGGTGGCGCTACCGTCTCGCGATAACACCGCTGACCGCGCGCCGGCCGCGCCTGTACAGTCTGCGCCGGAAGAAGCAACGGCGCCCGCGCAGCAACAGTTCGCCGCCCCTCAGGACAACGCTGGCCTGGAGCAGCTGTTGCAGTTGGCGGAAGAGATGAGCATCAACACCGTACAGGCGCAGGAACTGTACAAGCGGGTGCAGATCACCGGTTTTGACCTGAAAGGCCATGACACCCGTCTGAACGAGACCCGTCTGGAGCTGGAAGGCCTGATCGACAGCCGCAGCATGGCGCGCAAACTGCGCCCGGACAGTGAACATGCGCTGGATCTCGACCCACTGGAGATGGACCGCTACGACGATATGCATCGCTGCTCTCACCAGCTGTTCGAGGCGATCGCCGACGTACGCGAGCTGAACCAGAAACTGCAGGACCAACTGGCCATGATGGACGCCCTGATGCGTCAGCAGCATCGCCACATCGACACCTTGCAACACCAATTGCTGTCGCGCCAACGGGTTGCCGCGCAAGTACTGAGCGGCCGCCTGCAGCGCTGTGTGCGACAGGCCTGCCGCGCCGCCGGCAAACTGGCCGATCTGACCATTGTCGGCGAAGACATTCAGGTGGACCGTGAGTTGGTAGAGAAGCTGGCCGACCCGCTGATGCACTTGTTGCGTAATGCCGTCGACCACGGCATCGAAGACGAACAAGAACGCATCGACGCCGGTAAGTCCGGGCAAGGCCTGATCAGCCTGAACTATCGTCAGGACGGTCGCTTTCTGGAAATCAGCCTGAACGATGACGGCCGCGGCCTCAACTTCGACAGTATCTACGAGAAGGCCAAGCAACGGGGTCTGCTGCCCGCCGATGGCGGACGCCCGGACAATCAATCATTGGCGCAGCTGGTCTGGCTCCCCGGTTTCAGCACCAAAGACAAAGCCACCCAATTGTCCGGTCGCGGCATTGGCATGGACGCTGTACGCAGCCAGGTTGAACTGCTTGGCGGTACGGTTCGCTTCAGCTTCGATAGCGAAGGCGGCTGCCGGCTGCTGATCCGCGTGCCGGTGAAGGAAATCACCCAATACATGTTGCTGGTGCTGGTGGGCGCACAACGCTTCGCGCTGCCCACCGCCGTGCTGAAGCAGATTCTGCCGACGCACACTGGCGAACTGGAAGAAGTAGCCGGCAAGCCCTATCTGGAATACGACGGTCAGCTTTACCCTTATATCGATCTGGCGCAGCGCCTTTACGGGCAACCTGCACCGGAAGGCGCCGGCAAACCGGTGGTGATCGCCGAACTCAACGAGCGCACTGTGGCCATCGCCGTGGACATGCTGCTCACCGGCGAACAGCTGGTCGTGCGGACGCCAGGTAAATTGATCCCCGGTCTGCGCGGCGTTTTCGGCCTGACCATCCTCGGCGACGGTTCGCTGGTGCCCGTGCTGAACCTGTCGGATCTGTTGCAGCAGAATCAGTCCAAGCAGGCGTATCAAACCGCTCACATCATCACCGAGAGCCAGGTTGATTCCCCGAAAATACTGGTAGTAGACGATTCCCTCAGCGTCCGCAGCACCCTCAAGCAGTTGCTGCAGGACTGCGGCTTTGAAGTCGTCACCGCTAGCGATGGCCTCGACGCAGTCGAGAAACTGCAGCACATCACTCCCAACCTGTTGTTGGTGGATATGGAAATGCCGCGCATGGACGGACTGGAGTTGACCCGACACCTGCGTCAGCAGCAGGACTGGGCCAACATGCCTGTGGTTATGCTGACCTCACGCAGCCACGAAAAACATCGTAGTCTGGCCCACAAGGCCGGGGTGACGGCTTACGCCACGAAGCCCTACAACGACAACGAGCTCATGGATACCATCAGGGAGTTGCTGACATGATTGGAGAAAAGTCGAGCTTAACCGCGTATTACTCACTGGTCGCCGCGGGCAGGACCTTGTATCTGCCCGCCAGCGACATTCTTTATCTGGCGGGCAAGGAAGAAGTGCTGGATATAGAACACATTCCATGCATCCGTTTTAACGGCGAGCTGTATCCCGTTTACGGATTTCGCGAAGGGTTCATTCCTCAGCCCGGATTACAGGGCGGCGATTCCCGCGCCGCCCTGATATGCAGTCCCGAAAGCGGGACCGAACCGGCGCTGGCGCTGTCCTGCCGCGCTATTTATAAGCTGCGCGCCAATCACCGGCCGCGTCGCCTGCCGGACTTCATGGTCGGCTCCAGCCCGATCGAAGGCGTCCTGCGTCACAACACCGGCTGGGAGTGCTACACCAGCGCCCATCAACTGATCGAATACTTTGAGAAGGCATTACGCTATGAACTCCCCCAATTCCAATTTCAAAATGTTCGTTTGGTTAGCTGACGCCGGCGAGCGCCAGAATATCGCCTTCGTCGCCGATACGCTTTGCGAATATCTGCAGGATGTGGAAGTGCAGGATTTGCCCACTTCCGCACCGAGTTGTTCGCATGTAGTGGAGTGGATGGGGCATGTGGTGCCGGTGTTTCGTCTTCGACCCAGCAATAGCAATGAGCATGTCAACGTGGTGGTGCTGCGCGCCGCCGCCAATCATGAAAACGGCTATATCGCTCTGGAAACCCGTAACGCGCCGGTGAAAGTGGAGATCACCGACGATCAATTCGAAGCATTTAACGCCAACGAACGCCCTTTGTGGCGGGAGGCGCTGATTTCGGGCTTTGTCCGCGACGGTGAATCCATTCCCATCGTGCACCCGGATTTGCTATGCGCCAAAGGCTTTGTCAGCACCGCTAACTCATACTTCATTAAACATTTGCGCCTGACGGCGTGATGCGCTTCCTGGCTCCCGCGTTCTATTTTCAGGGTGGACGACGCGGGGGCCTTTTTTACGCCTTTGACCCGTCCTGAACAGAGTTGAAGACTAAACGCCTTGCGCGGCGGTATGCGGATAGAGGTAACGTTCGAGAATAGCGCTGCCGTTGAACTCCGCATCCAGCACCGAAACAAAGGTGTAAACCCCTACCAGCTTGCGATTGAGGAAGACGAACTCCTTCGGTGGAATCTGGAAATAGCGGTTGATCGCCGATTTTGCCGCGCGTTTGGCGATACGGGTCGGCAGGTCGCTGCGACGCCAGCAGTATTCCTTATCCGCATTCAGAGCGAAATCCGGGACATCCTCCGCGTCCGCCGCCAACGGCTCCAGCACCGCCATACAGACTTTGCCGAATTCATCAAGCACGCTGGTCGGCCAATCCCGACGCATGAAGCGCAGTTTCACCGCTCCTTCGATGACCCGTTCAAGATCCCGTTCATAGGAGGCCCGGATCATGTCGCACACAGGACGGATAAAGGAATCCGGGTATTTCTGCACAGCGCCGAAATCCAGCAATACGATGCGGTCCGGCTCGCCAGTGTTAGCGCCGAGGCGAATGCGATAATTGCCGAAGTTGGGGTCAGTCTGCAGCTCGCCCCAGACAAACAGCTCGCGGAAGAATAATTCCAGAGCCGCCTGCGCCAGATGGTTGCGACGCGCCAGGGACAACTCCTGCACTTGCGCATGGGTGACGCCCAGGCCCGGCTCATAGGATGTCGCCATGACATGGGAAGTGGAATATTCGGGGAACACCTCGGGAACGACAAAGCGGTCATCGTCTTTGAGCATTTCGCCGAAGCGGCGGGTGGTTTCCAGCTCAAGACTGTAATTCACTTCCCGGTGCATCATGACGCGGACTTCTTCCAGCCACTCGTCGAAGTCAGGGCCGAAGGATACCATGCGGGCGACCTTCAACAAGCGGGCGACGGAATCCAGATCCGAATCCACCGCCTCCGCAACGCCGGGGTATTGAATTTTTAGACATAGCTCCCGGCCATCGGACTTGCGTCGCGCCCGATGCACCTGCCCCAGCGAGGCGGCGCCGATAGGCTCATGCTGAACGTCCAGCTCTTTGAGCTTATCCGCACCCAACTCCTGTAACAGTACCTGATGAATTTTGCTCCATCCCAGAGCGGTAGTGCGGTCTTCCAGAGTATGCAGGGCTTCGGTCACTTCTACAGGCAGGAAGTGTTCGCCGTACAACGCCATGACCTGGCCGATTTTAACGACGCTGCCTTTAAGCTGTCCCAGCTCCTCCACCAGATACTGAGCCTGGCGGGACAGCGCTTCGCGACGGCTTTCCTCACGTTTTTCACGGGACTTGAACAGATTGGCGGCCATATTGCCCGCCAACCGCGATCCCGCGACCAAACCCGCCCGCGTCAGGCTGAGGCGTCGTTCAAAGCTTCCTGTCTTGATACGATCAACCTCCCGGGCATTGTTCTTGGCGTCTGGTTTATCACTCATGCCGCATTCAATATTCCCTTTAACCGTTCCGCGTCAGGAGATTTTCTCGCCGGCGGCCTGCTTGTCCGCGTGATAGGAAGATCTCACCAACGGGCCGCTCGCCACCTGTTTAAAGCCGATTTCGTAGCCGTAATCCGCCAGTTCCTTGAACTCGTCAGGATGTACGAAACGCACGACCGGCAGATGGTCTTTGGAAGGCGCCAAGTACTGGCCCAAGGTCAGCATATCGGTATTGTGCGCGCGCAGATCTCTCATGACCTGCTTCACTTCTTCAATCTCCTCGCCAATACCCAGCATCAGACCGGATTTGGTCGGCACATCCGGCGCGGCTTCTTTGAAGCGCTTCAGCAACAACAATGACCACGCATAATCAGCGCCGGGACGCGCCTGCTTGTACAAGCGGGGCACCGTCTCCAGGTTATGGTTGAACACGTCAGGCGGAGACTCGCGCAGAATATCCAGCGCCACGTCCATGCGCCCCCGGAAGTCAGGCACCAGCACCTCAATTTTCAGGTTGGGACTGTATTTGCGGGACTCGCTGATGCACTGGGCGAAATGCCCTGCACCGCCATCGCGCAGATCGTCGCGGTCCACAGAAGTGATGACCACGTACTTAAGATTCATTTCAGCAATGGCCTGCGCCAAATGTGTTGGCTCGTTTTCGTCCAGTGCGTTGGGACGGCCATGGGCGACGTCACAGAAAGGACAACGGCGAGTACAAATGTCGCCCATGATCATGAAAGTAGCGGTGCCATGGCTGAAGCACTCGCTCAGGTTAGGGCAGGACGCCTCTTCGCAGACAGAATGCAGATTCAGCTTGCGCAGCTTTTGCTTGATGGCTTCCACGCTGGGGGAGGAGGACAGGCGCACCCGAATCCAGTCCGGTTTTCTGGGCACAGCGTCAGTGGCGATAATCTTGACGGGATTGCGGGATACTTTATCGTAACCGCGTAGTTTGACGCCCTGCTCCACCCGCTTGACCGCCGCTTTCGGCGCCTCAGCCAGAGAACCTTGTACATTGGTTTCACTCATCTCCGGGTAACCCTCTCTGCTCTACAACTGATTGGAAGCCCGCTGCGCGGACAAATTGGCTCAGCCACGCATCGGCGACTGATGCCCAGCTCACATCCGGTACGAATTCTTTTATCTGCGTCATCCGCAATCCCTGATAGCCGCAGGGATTAATGCGCAAAAAGGGCTCCAGATCCATATCCACATTCAAGGCCAGACCATGGAATGAGGAACCGCGCCGAATTCTCAACCCCAGGGACGCTATTTTCGCGTCTCCCACATACACGCCGGGCGCGTCTTTGCGGGCATGGGCTTCGATACCATATCCCGCCAGCGTATCCACCAGCGTGTTTTCGATCATTGTCACCAGATCTCGGGCGCCCATTTTGAGTCGCCGCAGATCCAAAAGTAAATACACCATTAGTTGGCCGGGACCGTGGTAGGTCACCTGGCCACCGCGATCCACCTGCACAACCGGGATATCGCCGGGAAACAACACATGCTCGGCGTCGCCAGCCTGTCCCTGGGTGAATACTGACTCATGCTGCAACAACCAGACTTCGTCGGTAGTCTCAGCGTCGCGCTGCTGAGTAAAGTCCTGCATCGCCCGCCAAACCGGCTCATAAGGCATCAGACTAAAACGCCGCACGATCAACGTCTGTGTCGACGCCACAGCTTCCATCTCGACAGGGTCCTGCTGCGTCACGACTTACAGCACCATTTGCACAGCGCTGTGCGCTTTCAGATCCAGAAACAGGCGACGAATATGCTCTTCGCTCTGGGCCTGAATGCTAAAGCGCAATGAAAGATATTTACCGTTGCGGCTGTCGAGCACGTCAATCGAAGACGCATCAAATTCAGGCGCATGAGCGCGTACAATTGTCGCCACGGTTTCCTGAAAATCAGGCCCCGCCACACCGATGACTTTCAACGGATAGTCGCAAGGAAATTCAATTTTGGGAGCCTCTTTTTGGCTATCGGTCATGAGAGCACCTTTAACAGCAACCAAGACAAACCGCCTGGGTTAAAAATGAACAAAACCTCTGGTCGCCACGCGGCCAGAGGTTTGCTTATTATACGCTTTTACAGGGCGTTTTGGCTCGCCCTTGTCCCGGCGTTTGCGTTATTCAAATAATCCCATAAAGAACAGCACGATAGCGTGCCAGATGCGCTTGAAGAAGCCCGCCTCTTCAACCGCTTCCAGAGCCACCACCGGCTTCTCCAGCAGCAACTCGCCGTTCAGCTTAAGAGTTAGCTTGCCCAGCTCCGCGCCCACTTCGATCGGCGCTTTAATAACTTTATCGATATCGACGGTGGCTTCCAGCGCATCTTTTTTGCCGCGTGGAATAGTCACTACAATTTCTTTGCTCAGGCCAAGCGGAACCGTGTCAGCGGAGCCAGCCCAAATATCGCTATCCACCAGCTTTTGTCCGGCGGAATACAGTTTGTGGGTTTCAAAATAACGGAAACCATAATTCAACAACTTCAGCGTCTCGCGAGCGCGGGCTTCTTCGCTCTTGGTGCCCATCACCACACTGATCAGACGCATGCCGTCGCGCACGGCGGAAGACACCAGACAATATCCAGCCTCTTCCGTATGACCGGTTTTCAAACCGTCTACAGACTTGTCGCGCCACAGCAACAGGTTGCGGTTTGGCTGGCGGATGTTGTTGTAAGTAAAGTATTTTTCGGAATAGATCGGATACTGATTAGGAAAGTCGTTGATAATCGCTTTCGCTAATTTCGCCAAGTCATGCGCAGAGGAGTAATGATTCTCCGAAGGGAGGCCCGTGGCGTTTTCAAAATTGGTGTTGTTCATGCCCAGACGCTGCGCGTGCTGGTTCATCATGGAAGCAAACGCGTCTTCACTGCCGGCGAGAAACTCCGCAACGGCGACGCTGGCGTCGTTACCGGACTGAATGATAATGCCCTTGATCAGATCGCCCAGACGAACGCTGGTGCCTTCGCGCACAAACATTTTTGAGCCGCCGGTTTTCCATGCTTTGACGCTGATCGGCGCTTCGTCGTTGAAGCTGACGTTGCCCTGGTCAACTTCGTAATCCAGCACATAAGACGTCATCATCTTGGTCAAACTGGCGGGGGGAAGACGTTCTTCAGAATTTTTCTCAACGATAATGGCGCCGCTTTCAGCGTCCATCAGAATGTACGAAGAGGCTGCGATTTGCGGCGCCGAGGGTATCAGGGAAGCTTGGTCCGCCCAGGCTGCGCTGACGGCCCAGCACAGGAAAAATGCAATATAAACTCGCATCCTTGGTAATGACATGATTGGTTCTCTGGCTTTTACTTGGATTTGTGTGTGATTAGGTCGCGGTTTTGCTGCTGAATAGTAACGGAAAGCCGGGGTTAATTCACCCCGAACTAAAACACTGTCGCATTAACTTGCGGTAACCCGTAACGCGGCTTTAAATGCTGGGATTATTCAGCGCCCGCTTGATCAGCATGGTTTCCGGATAGGCCGCGCGCTGCAGAATATCCAGAAAACGAGCAGCCTCTTTCTCTTTGACGAACGGCCCCACTCTTACCCGATAAATAGAGCCTGCATCCGGTTTGCTGACAAAGACCGGCGCATCCAGCAGTGAGCTGATATGGTTGCGAACTTTAATTGCCCCCAGCTCCGAGCTGAACGCCCCTACCTGCAAAAAGTATCCTTCCGCGGCATCCGGCGTCGGAGCCGACGTCACAACCGGCTTGGAAGTCGCCGCGTGCGCCACCTGGGCGGGCGTTGTCGCTTCCGTCACCACTTCCACTCGCACGCGTGCGGTGCCTTTCTTGTCATAGCCCAGTTTTTTCGCCGCTGCGTACGATAAATCAATCAATCTACCACCGTGGAATGGGCCGCGATCATTCACCCGCACAATCACGCTGCGGCCATTTTCCAGATTGGTCACCCGTACATAAGTTGGCAACGGCAGGCTTTTATGAGCAGCGGTATATTCATACATATTGTATGTTTCACCGTTGGACGTTTTATAGCCATGAAACTTGGTTCCGTACCAGGAAGCCACGCCTTCTTCCACATAGCCGTCGCTGGAGTTCATTACATAGTAGGTTTTACCCCAAACAGAATAAGGGCTCTTATTACCGCCACGACTACGCGGCTCTTTACGGGGAGTCGGTTCTTTCAGGTGGCTCAGGTCCACGTCGCCGTCCGGTCCCCGGTCGTGTTGAATATGATAGCGGGAGGAAGGCGTCGTGGAGCACCCCGCCGCCAGCAAGACCATCAGCAACGCCAGGGCGTTAAGCCCCAGTCGCGTCCGTCGGCCCGTCCGTATTGCTCGAATCATCGTTTCGTATCGCCTCACTGAGTTGGAACACCGCCATGGCGTATAAATCGCTGTGGTTATAGCGGGTTATCACATAAAAATTCTGTAGCCCCAGCCAATATTCCTTGCCGGATTCCGCCTCCAGCGCCATCAGTCTGGCGCGAGTTTTATCATCCAATGTTGCAGGGACGGGCACGCCTGCTTTTTTTAACTTACCGACGCTATGCGCCGGTTTCTGCTTCTTCGGCAGCAGCGATGCTGGCGGAGCTTTATTCATCTCGACCTGCATAGCAACGTCATCCCCCTTACGCCAGCCGTGCCGCGCCAGATAATTCGCCACGCTGCCAATCGCATCTATCTTGTCAGTCAGAATATCTGCAATCTTATCGTCATTAAAATCAACGGCATAGCTGCGGTAACTGCTAGGTATGAACTGCCCATACCCCATCGCTCCCGCGTATGAGCCGGTCAAGCTCATGATATCGAAGCCCTGCTCCCGTCCAAGCAACAGATAATGCTCCAGTTCGCTGCGGAAGAATTTGCTGCGTGGCGGGTAATCAAACGCCAGCGTCGACAAGGCGTCAATGACTCGATAACGCCCCTTATGACGACCATACAGAGTTTCTACGCCGATGATCGCCGTAATAACCTGCGCAGGAACGCCATATTCCGCTTCAGCCCGAAGCAACGCGTCCTTGTTCTCCTTCATAAACTGCTTACCGCCTGCAATACGCTGATCGGTGAGAAATATCCGGCGATAATCCTTCCATTCCAGCACTTTCTCCGCCGGCCGCTTCATTGCGTCGATAATTTCCTGTTTTTTTTCCGCTCCTGCGAAAATCTGCTGCAGCTGCGTTTTATCAAAGCCATGTTTGGTCGCCATACTGGCGATAAATTTCTTGGCTTCAGGGTGAGATTTATATGCGACGCTTTCTTCCGCCGCATTCACTGCGCTTGCCCCCAATGCACTAAACATAAGCATCGCCAACGCGGACTTTTTTATTCTTTGCGGAATGTCATTCCAGGATTGCATAGATCCCCTTCGTCTCGGAGGCGCCCCCGCTACGCGGGACGGCCTTGTGAGTTTATCTGGACAGCATTTTCTTATGAGTATGAATCGACATCAGTATGCCGAACGACGCCATCAAAGTAAGCACGGACGTACCGCCATAGCTGACCAATGGCAAGGGCACGCCGACGACGGGCAGAATACCGCTCACCATGCCCATATTGACGAAAACATATACGAAAAACGTCATGATCAGCGATCCCGCCAGCAGACGGGAAAACGTATCCTGACCGTTAGCTGCAATATACAGCCCGCGACCTATAATCATCATGTACAGCGTAAGAATACACGCCACGCCGATATAACCGAACTCCTCAGCCAGTACTGCGATAATAAAGTCCGTGTGGCTCTCCGGCAGGAAGTCCAGATGGGACTGAGTGCCTTCCAGCCAGCCTTTGCCTCCAAAACCGCCGGAGCCAATCGCCGTTTTGGACTGAATAATATTCCAGCCAGTGCGTAAAGGGTCCGACTCGGGGTCAAGGAACGTCAACACCCGCTGTTTTTGATAGTCGTGCATGACGAAAAACCACATCGCCGGCGCCAGCGCCGCAACGCCCGCCAGACAACCGAGAATCCACCGCAGCCCAAGCCCTGCAAACAGCAACACAAAAACACCGGACGCGGCGATCAGAATGGCCGTTCCCAGGTCAGGCTGTTTAGCGATCAAGGCAGCGGGCACAAAGATAATAATCAGCGCCCCAATAATATGCTTAAAGGACGGAGGGAGAATACGGTCCGACAGATACCAGGCCACCATCATCGGCACCGCCAGTTTCATGAATTCAGATGGTTGCACCCGTACGCCGACGCCTGGAATTTTCAGCCAGCGTTGAGCGCCCTTGGCGTCGCTACCGACCGCCAATACCGCTACCAAACCGGCCAATCCGAGAAAAAACACCCAAGGAGCCCAACGACGAAACACTTGCGGATCAAATCGGGCCAGAATAAGCATCAGAGTAGAGGCGACAGCAAAGTGAATGCCTTGCCTGGCCACATCGGACATACTTTTCTCACTACCGCTGTACAGCACGAACAAACCGCCAAGCACCAGAATCAGCAGCAGAGTGAATAGCGGAACGTCGATGTGAAGAATGCTGGCGAGCGTACGAGGTCGGCTGAAATGCGCCTCACCGCCGGGTAACTGCCTTACGAAATCGCTGCTTTTCATATCCCAAGTATCGACCTGCGTCTCCCGACACTGGTCGGGACGAATGTTTATAGTAATAGTCGCTACGGGAATTACCCGCGCATCAATACAAATCTAGTTCAGGGCGAGGCCGCCTGCATCTGGCCTGGCTCCAGTTCAGGCCCGACCAGATGAGCGTCAAACATCTTGCGCGCCACCGGCGCAGCAGCGCCACTGCCTCCACCGCCATTTTCAACCAATACAGCTACGGCGATTTTGGGGTTATCCACTGGCGCAAATCCAACAAAAAGCGCATGGTCGCGGTGACGTTCAGCGATGGCTTCCGCATCGTACACGGCATTCTGTTTGATGCCGATCACCTGCGCCGTCCCGGTTTTCCCGGCCATTTTATAGGAGGCGTCCTTACCGCTGGAGCGGGCGGTGCCGTGGCGACCATGCATGACGCCTTCCATCGCCTTGATTACATAGTTCCAGTACCACTCCTGCTTGAGCGTGACGTCAGGAGGCGACTCAATATCCGTCACTTCGCTTTCATTAATTGTCTTGATCAAACGGGGACGCACCCACTTGCCTCGATTAGCCAGCACCGCCGTGGCCGTGGCCAACTGCATGGGCGTGGAAAGCATAAAGCCCTGACCAATTCCCATATTCAACGAATCCCCCGGGAACCAGGGAAGCCGTCGCGCCGCGCGCTTCCATTCCCGTGAGGGCAAAATGCCGTCCTGAGCTTCGTCGATGTCGTAGACTAACTGTTCGCCAAAGCCGAACTTCGCCATATAGGCGTACATATTATCGACCCCCATACGGAAGGCCATGTCATAGAAAAAGACATCGCAAGATTGCTCGATAGACGCATTGAGGTCCACCCAACCATGCCCGGAGCGCTTCCAGTCTCGATACTTGCGGTCGTCGTTTTTAAGTTGGTACCACCCTGGATCCCATACCCGTGAGTTGACGTTGATGATTTCTGTATCCAGTCCCGCCAACCCAAGAAACGGCTTGATGGTGGAGCCGGGTGGATACTGTCCCCGCAGCGCACGGTTAAAAAGAGGAATGTCCGGTGAATCCTGCAGCGCTTTATAAGTCGCGGAGTCGATACCGGTGACAAACAGGTTAGGATCAAAACTGGGCGTACTGACCAGCGCGAGGATTCCGCCAGTAGAAGGCTCTATCGCCACAACGGCGCCTCGTCTGCCATCCAGCGCTTCGATGGCGGCGCGTTGCAGATTGACATCCAGATACAGTGAAATATCCGCGCCAGGGGTTGGCGCAACACGATCCAGAACTCTCAGAACGCGCCCCCGCGCGTCAGTCTCCACCGTCTGATAGCCAACGGAACCATGCAGCAGGCTCTCATAATGGCGCTCCACGCCAAGCTTACCGTAATACTGAGTGCCGCTGTAATTGGCGGGGTCGACCTGTTTCAATTCCCGCTCGCTAATGCGGCCGACATAGCCCAGAACGTGGGCCAGCGTGTCGCTCAACGGATAATAGCGGATCAACTCCGCCTCGACTTCAACACCCGCAAGTCGGTGTCGGTTCACGGCGATGCGAGCGATCTCCTCCTCCGTCAGCCGCGACTTCAGCGTCACTGACTCATACGGACGCCTGCGCTGCCCCATACGCTTGCGGAACGACTCAACATCATCTTCCGTAATCTCAAGGAGGTCCTGTAACTCCCCAATTGTAGCGTCCAGATCTTTTATCCGTTCTTTCACCAATGTGAGGGAAAATGTGGGCTGATTATCCGCCAGCAAAACACCATTGCGGTCATAGATCAAACCGCGAGTGGGCGTGATGGACTGCAATTGCATGCGGTTACGGTCAGAAAGGGTCTTATAGACTTCGTGCTGGCTGATTTGCAGGTAGTAATAGCGGGCGAACAGCGCAAGACTCAGGGCGATCACTCCCAGAGCAGCCCAGATGGCACGTTGGAAAAAAATGCGTTGCTCGCGGAAGTGGTCTTTCAGCTCTCGGGAAGCCATGGCTCTATGTGGTCAATACCGTCAGTTGCTGGTTATGTCAGGCTCCGCCGGTAGATATTATTCTGATCGCGGACGCAGGCGCTATTATCTTAGTCCTATCTATCCGAGGACGGTACTTACTATCTTTCCATTTTTCCCATACTTACCCTCTTATTCTCATTTTTCGAGGTGAGGCCAGGAATCTCCTTAGTTCGGGGTTAAAGCCCAATCAGGGTCAGGGCCGTCGATACGGCCCGCCCGCTTGATCACCCCCGCCTTGATCAGGTCTGACGTCGCTATGACGATCACTCCCGGTGGTATGGATGCCCTTGCAATATGGTCCAGGCCCGGTAAAGCTGCTCTGCGAGCAGCACTCGAACCAGCGGATGCGGCAAGGTCAGCGGCGACAGCGACCATTGTTGATTCGCTCTCGCTCGACACGCATCGCTCAGCCCGTCCGGTCCCCCCACTAGCAAAGCGACATCCTGACCGGACATACGCCAGCGCTCCATTTGTTGAGACAATTGAGGGGTGGACCATGGCTTGCCTTCGACTTCCAATGCGACGACATGATCGCCGGAACCCAGCGATTGCAGGATGCTCTCTCCTTCCTGGATCTTGAGCTTTTGCGGGTCCGTGTTTTTTTGGCGCCTGGGCATGGGGATTTCGAAGAGCTGCAAGGGCATGTCACGAGGCATACGTTTAACGTACTCGTTATAACCCTGCTCAACCCAGCCAGGCATTTTACCGCCCACTGCGATTAGCTTTATCCGCACTGTAATTCTTTAATCGTCAATAAATACTTTATTGCCGGAATTACATGTGATGCGACATGGATTCCGCCACAGGCGAATCGCGCCAGAAGCGCTCCAGGTCATAAAACTCCCGGGCCGACGGCAGCATGACATGAACAACGATATCGCCCAGGTCCACCAGGATCCAATCCGACGCCGAGCCGCCTTCAGAGCCCAGCGGACGACCGCCGTTGGCTTTGACTTCAGCAATGACGTTATCCGCGATGGACTTAACGTGACGATTCGAAGTTCCGCTGGCGATGACCATGTAGTCCGTTACGCTAGTGCGGTCTTTTACATCCAGCACGGAAATATCTTTTGCTTTGATATCTTCCAGTGCCTTAATGACTAACTCTTTCAGATTTTCAGTCTCCATAACGCCTCATAGAGGGGGGGTTAAAGAATATTTAAATAATGCGGCGCCCACCGCCCGCAAGCGGTTTCCGATAACTGTCGCGTTGCTAAGATTAAAGGAAAGCGCCCTAGGCATTCACAGCGCCATACAGACGATGCTGGCGAATATATCGCCACACCGAATCCGGTAGTAAGAAACGGGGGGATAGGCGCAAGCCGATCAGCTCACGCACCTTGGAACTGGAGATTCCCATTTGGGTAAGCGTAATGAACCCAACCTTTCCGGCAGGCTGGCGTATCAGGTCGTTATTGCTCTCTGCGGAGTGCTGACGCAAAAATTCTCCCAACTCACCTTGCTCACAAAATGACCAACCCGGTCTGTTAACCACCATTATATGGGCTAATTGAATAATTTCCAGCCATCTTCGCCATTTTGGCAACGATTCGAAGGCATCCGTTCCCATAACGAATATCAAAGGCCGTAGATTTCCCACTTCCTGACGCAGCTCCAACAGTGTATCCACCGTGTAGCTGGCGCCGGTTCTGCGCACTTCAATTTCGTCAATGCGCAAGCTCGGCTCTCCTTCCAGCGCCAGCCGCAGCATCGCCAGGCGATGTTCCCCGGACGCTTTGGGTGCGGCGCGGTGACGCGGATCGCCACAGGGAATCAGGCGCACTTCAGCCGTCTCGCCGAAGTGCTGCTGCAATTCCAGCGCCGTACGCAAGTGACCGAAGTGTATGGGATCGAAAGTGCCGCCGAGCAGCACTATAGGAGAATGTTCCTGCATGATCAGGTAGGAAATCTTTCCTCGCGCCCGTTACTGCCGAATTTGGCCATCTCCGAGCACCACGTATTTTTGTGAGGTCAGACCTTCCAACCCGACAGGACCGCGCGCGTGAATTTTATCGGTGGAAATGCCGATTTCCGCGCCCAAGCCGTATTCAAAGCCGTCAGCGAATCGTGTGGAAGCGTTGATCATCACCGAGCTGGAGTCCACTTCCGTCAGAAAACGACGGCCTTTGCTGTAGCTCTCTGTCACAATCGAGTCAGTATGATGCGAGCCATAGTGATTGATATGAGCAATCGCGTCGTCCAGATCTTCAACGACTTTGATCGCCAGAATCGGCGCCAGGTATTCCTCGGACCAGTCCGTCTCTACTGCGCTCAGCGCCTGCGGCAGGATTTCCCGGGTCCGCTCGCACCCGCGCAATTCAACGCCTTTATCGGCGTACGCCTGGGCTAACTGCGGCAATATGGCAGCAGCGACAGGCGCATCCACCAGTAGC
Source organism: Hahella sp. HNIBRBA332 (assembly GCF_030719035.1). Classification (NCBI taxonomy): domain Bacteria; kingdom Pseudomonadati; phylum Pseudomonadota; class Gammaproteobacteria; order Oceanospirillales; family Hahellaceae; genus Hahella; species Hahella aquimaris. The sequence continues at coordinate 6,953,224 of NZ_CP132203.1, read as the reverse complement.
GTCTCCATGGTATTACAAGTGCCATAACGCTGAGTTTTCGAGTTAACCGCAATCGTCAGGGCTTTATTCAGGTCCGCATCGCGGTCGATAAACACATGGCAGACGCCATCCAGATGTTTGATGACGGGCACCCGGGCTTCGCGGCTGATGCGTTCGATCAGCCCCTTACCGCCACGAGGGACGATAACGTCTACATAGTCAGGCATGGTAATCAGTTCGCCCACCGCGGCCCGGTCCGTCGTTTTGATCACCTGCACCACCGATGCCGGCAAGCCCGCGGCTTTCAGGCCTTTCTCAATGCAAGCAGCGATCGCCTGATTGGAGTGAATGGCTTCGGAGCCTCCACGCAGAATAGTGGCGTTGCCTGACTTTAAACACAGACTGGCCGCTTCAACGGTTACATTGGGACGAGACTCATAGATGATGCCCACTACACCCAACGGCACGCGCATTTTACCAACTTGAATTCCGCTGGGGCGATAGTTGAGGCCCGTGATTTCGCCTACTGGGTCCGGCAGCGCAGCAACCTGATGCAAACCTTCGATCATGGCGTCGATACGGGCTGGCGTCAGTTCCAGACGATCCAGCAACGCTGCGTCCAGACCATTCGCCCGGCCGGATTCCAGATCCTTGCCGTTAGCGGCCATCAATTCTTCTCGCGCGGCGTCGATAGCTTCCGCAGTAGCGATCAGCGCTTTGTTCTTGACGCCGGTGTCTGCTTTAGCAATCAAACGGGACGCCGAGCGGGCTTCGCTCCCCACTGCGTGCATGTAGGCATTTATATCCATGCAGTCTAAGACCTCTGCTTGGTATTTCCGAAACATGATGTAAACTGGCTATTATACATCAGCAAATGCTGAATAATACTGACAACTTATACTCAAATCCCCGATGCATAACATAAAACAACATGACGCCCGTTGAGCTAAACAACCAGCTGCGCAGTAAAGCTTATTCTCTCGCAGCGGTAGTCGCCGCACTTCTGGCGCTGGGCGCCGCACTTTTTGCAGAGTGGTTGATGGCTGGCGTCGCCGGCGTATTTGCTGGTCTGTTGCTGGCTAACGGCAAGCTCAATCAACGCCATGGAGAGCAGCCTGCCCCGTTATGGTTGTCCCATGTCATCGTGATATTTCTGGTGCTCATCACCCTGGCGGCGATGGTACGCTTTCCGGGCACCGCCGAGCAATGGTGCTACATTGTGCCGCTGATCGCCTTTCTGATTTATCGGATTCAAGTGGCGACGATTGTCACTTCCGCCTACTCCATCGCATTGGCGCTGGCGCTTATCGGCTACTATCAAGGGCCGGAAAAAGTGCAGATCTTCTTCATCTATCTATTAAGCCTGGCGATGTCTCTGGCTTTTGTATATCTGCGAGAAATCAAAGAGCAGCAGCTCAAACCGTTACGCCGCACCGATAATCTTACCCTGGCCTCCACCCGCGAATACCTGACTCAGGACCTCGACAAGGAAATTCAGCGCAGCGAGCGGGAAGGCACCGACCTGTCTATTCTGGCGTTGAGCATCGACAGCAACTCCCTGGAGCACGCCTCCACAGACGATAAAGATCACATCCTGCACAGGCTGGGCCGCATGTTGCACGAAAACCTGCGCCTGTTCGACAGTTATTATCGCTATGAAAACGTGGATTTCATCATCCTGCTGCCCCACTGCAACTCCAGAGAGGCGGCGAAGAAGGCGTCGCAGCTTAGAGTGAAAGCCAAACAGGCGCTGAGCACGCGTGAGATTACGGTCACCGTCAGCCTTGGGCTGGCGACGCTCAATGTGGGCGATACTCCGGAAACCCTAATCGCCAACGCTCGACGCGCGCTCACATTCGCCCGCAATAAAGGCGCGAATCAACAGACTGATTTCCTGGAAATGGAATCTGAAGGAGGAGCGACACTTGCTGGCTGAGTCCTATCTACGCACCCGTACGCGCATCGCCTTATACCTGGCGACGCTATTCCTGCTGTTGTTCATGTCCGTGCAAAATGTGCGCTATGGCTTGTATGACCTGTTTTATATGAGCATCCTGCTGGCGCCGGCGATGCTTTTCGGAGCCATTTACGCCTGGGCTCGGCGCAGCGATTTGAACGCCTATGGCGGCCATCTCGCGGTGCTGACGGTCATGCTTGTGGTAGTCGCACTGCAGCTAAGCAGCGGCCAAAAGGCGATCGTTCATTGGCTGTACGGCATCGGGCTGTTCAGCTTTCTGCTTCTCCCCCTGCGCCCCGCCTTTACTTTCAATATCGTCACCCTGCTTATCAGCAGCGTCGCCCTGTCATACAGCGACTCCTTCTACAGCACGCTGCGTTTCGCCACCAGTTATGCGCTGTTAGTCGGCTTGGCCGGCGTTTACGCCTATTTGTATCACCATAAATCCCGTTTTCTGGTGCATGCGTCCATCAAGGACCCGCACACCGGAGCCTATAACCAAAAGCATTTGGAGTTTTCGCTCAAGCAGGAGATTTCTCGGTCGGAGGCCACCTCACACCCCTTATCTCTGGTGGTACTGGAGATCGACTTTTTCGACCAGCAACGGGAAGTGCAAGGGCAGAATTTCATTAATGAACTGCTTTCTCAGTTCGGAGCCCAGCTTCTGCAAATGACCCGGGCTGGCGACAGCATCTACTACGTCGACAACGGCCGTTTTTTCATTATGCTGCCGATGACGCCGGAAGAGGGGTTGCTAGTGATCGCGGAGCGCTTACGCCGTAGCGTGGAGGAGCGCACCTGGCCAATCATCGACAGCCTTACTGTCAGCGTAGGCTGCCTGACGCGTAAATCCGGGGAAACGGATGATCAGGCGCTTACAGACCGTGCGCTGACCGCCTTGAAACAGGCCCAACAGTCTGGCCATAACCGCGTGGTGCTAAGCAAGTCCAAATAACCGAGGCCCTTTCGCCGCCAGGCAATTAAGCCACAGGCCTTTGTTCTCGTCTGCTAAACAAGCCGCGAGGAAGCCAAACATTACCAGTCTTTCAGGGCGGAAAGTTAGAAAATCGGCCGCCTGCAGCTTAAAATAGCCCGCCGAAAAGCGTTTTCCTGGAGATACTTGCCACAGGACGATGCGCCAATAGATTCAGTTGCAAAGGAAACACTGTGTCTCCGAACTCTCTTCTCATTTGGGTGCAACAACATCCTGACTGGTTAGCCATCGCCGTCTTCCTCGTGGCGTTTCTGGAATCCCTGGCTATCGCCGGCATTATCATTCCCGGTGTCGTATTGCTGTTCGGTCTCGCGGCGATTTGCGGCGGCGGCGCGCTGGCGCTGCAATGGACAATCATCGCGGCCTTTTTAGGCGCAGTTTGTGGCGATGGCTTGAGTTTCTATCTGGGTAAATACCTGGATGTCCGCGTTCGCGGGCTGTGGCCTTTATCGAAATACCCAGACCTGCTGACGCAAGGAGAAAGCTTCTTTCAGCGCCATGGCGGCAAAAGCGTCATTATCGGGCGCTTCATAGGCCCTGTCCGTCCAGTCATCCCCCTGGTAGCGGGGATGCTCAATATGAGCGCGCGCCGCTTCTTTGCCTTTAATCTGCTGTCCGCTCTGGCCTGGGCGCCCTTTTACGTCGTGCCCGGCTTTCTGGTCGGCGCCGCTATCGATACGCGCACGCCATTGCCTCCGCATTTCTACCCGGTATTAACCGTTGTCATTCTTGTCCTGGTGAGTCTGGCCAGCTTATTCACACAGTTTCATTATCAATTGCGTCCCAGCGGCAAACTGTACCGCACCCTGCTCCGTTTCGGCGCTAAGCGTCCGGGGGTTGGTCGTTTATGGTCCAACAGCTACAGTCTCCGCAGCGGCGTCAAAGAATATCCCATCAGCTCCTTTCTATTGGGCTCCTGCGCATTGTTGCTTTTCATACTGTGGACGTTGTTGGTGATGAACACCGACGCGGTGTCGCACTTGAACGCCTGGATCGCGGAAAACATGCAGCGTCTGCATACTCCTATTCTGGATTACCTTTTTATAGGCTTGACGCTACTGGGCGATCCCACATTTCTATACATCGCCTTCGGCTTCTTCGGCCTCTTGTTGCTACTGCAGAAAAACCTGCGCCTTATGTTGTGTTGCGTTGGCGCGGGCTTGGTCACCCACGCCGCCACTACCGGGCTGAAACACTGGTTGCAGGTTGCACGGCCGGAGGCGCTGTTGGCGCCTGAATCTTTCGCCTATCCAAGCGGCCATACCAGTGGCGCAGTACTGGTCTACGGGCTGGCGACATCTATGCTGGCGAGGGAGTTCAGCCCGCCGCGACGCTGGCCGATTTATATTTCCGGCGCGATGGCCGCCTTGCTGATAGCGTTCAGTCGTCTGTATCTGGGCGTACATTGGTTTTCGGATGTCGTCGGCGGCGCCTTACTGGGTCTGACAATCTGTGGCTTCGCCCGGGTGGCGCAGAGCCATTTCGACAGAACCCCGATGTGGCGAGGCAGTTGGCGTTATGTGCTGCTATTTGGATTTGTTATGGCGGCGTGCGCCTATCTTGGCTGGACCATGCCGGAAACCGTCAGCATTCAAATGCGGGGATAAGACAGAAATAAATGGGCAACCTGGGCTACTCCGCCAAGGCATGGATCAGGTAACGGATTTGCTCAAGGCGATAGACAGGGTCATCCAAAGTCAACAGGTACTGTTTATCCTCCATCGCCAACGGCAACAGCTCCACCAGACGCCATCCCACATCACGGGCGTCATTAAAATCCACGCTCATGCCCAGCGCCTGAATGACAGGATGACGCAACAGGTCTCCCAGAAGATCCGCCAGCTCAGAGTATTGATCCGGCGTTTCTATCGGCGTCTCCAGACCTAACGCCTCAACTTTCGCGACATATAAACCATCGCTTTGTCGATGCGCGTGGGAAATGCTCACTTTACACTCGCCTTCTGCGGTAATCCCTAAAAAGCCGTTCGGCAGCTGCTGGAAGTCGACGACTCTAGCGTAAGAGCCGACATCAAAGAAGGTGCATTCTCCGCTCGCCTCCTTGCCGTTTTTGATCAGCACAATGACAAACCCTTCGTGAGACTTCAGGCAGCGGCTGATCATAGACAGATAACGTTGTTCGAAAATCTGCAGCGGCAACCGCCCCTTCGGGCACAGCACGGAATTCAGCGGAAATATCGGGAACTCTTTCGTCATTATCGCAGTATCCACCCCGTTAAGCCGGGGAACAGCGCCAGTCTGTTCGCCTTGCGTCGCTCCTTACGCGCCAAAGCGGCCTAATCTCAGATATTAGTCCGCCTATGTGAAATGGCAAGTTACTGAAACAAAAGGCCCTGACTTGTATCGCCACGCTGACTATATTTGTTTCATAATCATGAAAACAACGCACTAAGCAGAGTTAACTCAAATCCAACATGTCTTTATCCGACCGTCTCCCCATCGTCACCGGCCTCGCCGGCGTCTCCGCCACCGAGAACTCACGCGCCAGATTCTGGGGGCAGATTCTGGAGTGGCCGATGATGATGCTGGCGATCTGGATTATTATCGAGTGGTATTTACAGGCCAACGATGAGTTGTCCGGCGACGCGCTGCTCATTACTGACTGGCTGATCTGGGTTTTCTTTATCGTAGAGACCCTCCTGCTTACCGCCCTGGTGGACAAAAAAACCTATTATCTGCGCAATAATTGGGTCAATTTGATCATCATTCTGTTCGGCTGCCCGCTGATCTGGTGGTTTTCGCCGCTGGCCGGCGCGTTACGCACCCTGCGTTTGCTGGTTATGTTCAGCCTGTTGCTGCAGATTTCCGGCACTGCGCGACGCCTTCTATCTCGTCACAACCTGGGCAACACGCTGTTTATTGGTTTTATCGTGATTGTCATGGCGGGGTTTATCATCGCGGGACTGGACCCGGCCATTGAAACGCCCTGGGACGGAGTCTGGTGGGCCTGGGTGACGGTGACGACGGTCGGCTATGGCGATATCGTACCGACCAGCACGGTCGGCAGACTGTTCGCCTCCTTTTTGATTCTTCTCGGCATGGCGTTGTTTTCATTACTGACAGCAGGTTTTTCCGCCTTTTTCGTTTCCCAGGACGAAAAGGATCAAATACGCCGCGACCTGGAAATTCTGAACAAGCTGAACGACCTGGAAATGAAGATGGAGCGGATGGAGCGCCACATTACCGTGTTAGCGGAGGAAGTTAACGTCAAAAACAATGGTCGTTCCGATGCATCGGAAGACCCGGACCCGCAAGAAACGCCAGACGTTTAGTCCGTCAACAAACGCCTCACGCTGTTTATTTCTTCTTCCGCCATTTGCAGCACCTGGAGACTACGCTGCGGCGATAATTCACCCAAAGCCAATTTATGGAAGGCGGGAACCTGGTCCAGTGGCGGAATGGAGCCATGCTCAGGCTTACCAATGTATGAATGTATCTGCGCCACAATCACCAGATCCGCATAAGTAGGCGTTTCCTGGCCGGAGTCGTACATGTAGTCTTCAGCATGACGCGCCGCCGCCACGAAAGCGTCAGGGAACTCCCAGCTTTCCAGCAAAGCGCAACCGATTTCCTGCCGCAGCTCCATAATCAGAGTTTCCAGCATATCCTCGTGAGTCCGCAGCGCCGGATGTTCTTCCGCATACATGATCACCGGCACCACGCCAATGTCATGGAGAATACCCGCCAACAACGCCTGCTCCGGTTTGATGCCCGGCGTCATGCGCGCCAGCACAAAAGAGATCGCCCCGACATCGGAGGAGTGTCGCCACAGCTTGGTCATGCGTTTTTGCAGCATGACGTTCTTGCTGCGGAAGATTTCCCGCAGCGTGAAAATCGTGATCAACTGCCGCGTGGTGTCCAGTCCCAAGCGCACCACCGCGTCCTCGCAGCACTCAATTTCCTTGAAGCCTCTGTACAAGGGGCTGTTGGCGGAACGAATCAATTTCGCCGTCAGCACAGGATCTCGTACGATCACCTTGGAGATATCGTTGAGGTGAAAATTCGGTTGTTCGGTGACATGGCGAATACGCATCGCCATGTCGGGCAGACTTGGCAAGGTCAGCCGGTGCGCATTCAGGTCCTGATAGAACGAGGTGATCAACGAATAAGCGGGATGTTCCGTGCGGTCCACCTGCGACACGCCTTCGCCAATCTGGTAATCCAGCGGCGCGTCCTTGAGCATTCGGGTCAGGGTCGGCTGGTCCACCACCAGCATCACACAGGGCGACTTGGCTTTGACCTCATAGCGACGAGGCTGCAAATGCGCGATGGGTTGGCGGGCCGCCTGAGACGCTGCGGCGATCAACGCAGTACGCCCATCTTCCGCCGTCAGCGCCACTTCGCCCTCCAACAGAAAATAGTCATAACTGTCCTGACTTCCCAAGTCGAGAATCTTGGCGCCTTTGGAGTAGCGTCGATAGTCCGCTCGGGAGGACAAAACCACCAACTGCGGGTCAGACAGCTTGGCCAGTAGAGAAAAGTGCTTCAGTCGCGACAAGTCTGAACTTGCCTGATCAAGGGATTCTGATGACATGGGAGGCGCATTCCGGTTGGCTCACACTCTACAGTAGCAAGTCTAGACCTATATCCAGATTGCGGCGACCTGTATCGGCAAAAGAATTTATGGGGTCAGGCAAGTTTGCTATCCTGTAGCCGATGAGTGCTTTTCGTTAGCTGTTTTAATAACCACGGAGTATAACCATGCCCGAATACCGCTCCAGTACCACTACCAAAGGCCGTAATATGGCTGGGGCTCGCGCTCTTTGGCGCGCCACCGGTATGAAGACCGAAGATTTTTCCAAACCCATTATCGCCGTTGTGAACTCTTTTACCCAGTTCGTCCCCGGGCATGTTCATTTGAAAGACCTGGGCCAGTTGGTATGCCGGGAAATTGAAGCCGCCGGCGGCGTCGCAAAAGAATTCAACACCATCGCAGTGGACGACGGCATCGCCATGGGGCATGACGGCATGCTGTACAGCCTGCCCTCCCGGGAAATCATCGCCGACTCCGTGGAATATATGGCCAACGCGCACTGCGCCGACGCGCTGGTGTGCATCTCCAACTGCGACAAGATCACTCCGGGAATGCTGATGGCGGCGCTACGCCTGAACATCCCGACGATTTTCGTTTCCGGCGGCCCGATGGAAGCGGGTAAAACCAAGCTGTCCGAACATAAGCTGGATCTGGTGGACGCCATGGTCATCGCAGCGGACTCCAGCGCCTCCGACGAATTGACAGAAGAATACGAACGCTCCGCTTGCCCAACTTGCGGCTCCTGTTCCGGCATGTTCACGGCGAACTCCATGAACTGTCTGACTGAAGCCATCGGTCTGTCCCTGCCTGGCAACGGCACCACGCTGGCGACTCACTCTGATCGTGAGCAGCTATTCCTGACCGCAGCGCGCCGCATCGTCGACTTGACCAAGCGCTACTATCAAGACGAAGACACTTCCGTCCTGCCGCGCTCCATCGCCAGCTTCAAGGCCTTTGAAAACGCCATGACTCTGGACATCGCCATGGGCGGCTCCACCAACACCATTCTGCATCTGCTGGCGGCGGCCCAGGAAGCCGAGGTGGATTTCAGCATGACCCACATCGACCAGCTGTCGCGGAAGGTCGGCCAGTTCTGTAAGGTCGCCCCCAACACGCCCAAATATCATATCGAAGACGTGCATCGCGCCGGCGGCATCATGGCGATTCTGGGTGAACTGGATCGCGCGGGACTGCTGCATACCGACCTTCCCACAGTTCACAGCGACACGATGAAAGACGCCCTGGACAAATGGGATGTCATGCGCAACAACGATCCGGAACTGCACAAGTTCTTTAAAGCCGGTCCGGCGGGCATTCCAACCCAGCAAGCCTTTAGCCAGTCCACGCGTTGGTCTTCACTGGATCTGGATCGCGAGAACGGCTGTATTCGCAGCGCGGAACATGCGTTCAGTAAAGAAGGCGGCCTGGCGGTACTGTACGGCAACATCGCCGAAGACGGCTGTATCGTAAAAACCGCTGGGGTCGACGAAAGCATTCTGCTGTTCAAAGGCAAAGCCAGAATCTTCGAGAGCCAGGATGACGCTGTGAAAGGCATTCTGAACGATCAGGTAAAAGAAGGGGATGTAGTGATCATCCGCTACGAGGGCCCCAAAGGCGGTCCGGGAATGCAGGAAATGCTGTATCCCACCAGCTACCTGAAGTCCAAGGGGCTTGGCAAGGCCTGCGCCCTGCTCACCGACGGACGTTTCTCCGGCGGCACCTCTGGTTTATCCATCGGCCATTGCTCTCCAGAAGCAGCGGCGGGCGGCGCCATCGGGCTGATTGAGGAAGGCGACGAGATCATCATCGATATCCCCAACCGCAGCATCAATGTCAGCCTGACGCCAGAGCAGCTCAATGAGCGTCGTCAAGCGATGGAAGCCAAAGGCGACGACGCCTGGAAGCCAGCGCAACCACGCCCACGTAAAGTGACAACGGCATTGAAAGCCTATGCACTGCTGGCGACATCCGCCGATAAAGGCGCAGTGCGCGATAAAGAGTTACTGAAGTAATCTGACAACGTCCTCACCAGTGCGGAGCCTGACTCCGCACTGGCTTCACTTCGACTTCACGCCTAATACAGCGCAGCCTCCCCTCAACCAACGCATCCTTTGTTGCTCAGCCTTTCAGAACTGTTGCTTCTTGGTTCCCTGCTTGGCTTCCGCCGTCAGAGGATCTTCCGGCCAGGGATGTTTGGGGTAACGGCCGCGCATGTCTTTACGCACATCCGGGTAGCTGTTGCGCCAGAAGCTGGCTAAATCGCTGGTCACCGCCAGCGGCCTTTGTGAAGGCGACAGTAAATGAATCACCACAGGCACTCGCCCTCCGGCCACCCGCGGCGTTTCCGTCCAGCCGAACAGCGCCTGCAGTTTGGCCGCAAGCACGGGGCCGCTCTCAGGGAGATAATCCAGCGTGACTTTTTGTCCGGTAGGGATAGTCAACGCAACCGGCGCCTGGGCGTCGAGCGTTTGTTGCGCGGCGTAGTCAATCAATGTTTTCAGGGCCGATAGCAAGTCCAGCTTTTGCAGCCCAGCCCAGTTGGAGACACCGTTGAGAAAAGGACCAAGCCAGTTTTCCAGCTCCGCCAATAAGGCGTCATCGCTCAACTCCGGCCATGCATCCGGTTGTAGCCTGCGCATTAATGTCACACGGGCGCGCCACTGCCGGGAGGCATCGCTCCATGGCATGCTGTCCAGGCCTTTGCGGCGCACGGCGGTCAGCAGCGCTTCCCGCACCAGTTCAGGGCCCACCGCAACCGGCCGCTCTTCCAGAATCAAAGCGCCCAGCCGTTTGACTCGGCGCGCCACCACCGCGCCTCGCTGATCATCCCAATCCGCTTGCTCTTCCGTAACGATATGGGCGCTCAAGTCCTCTGCAAAGTCGACAGGGCTCAGCGCCGCCGCCAGGAATATTCGCGACTCCCTCGCCTGACCATCAAGATCGGCCGCCACCAACCAGGCCTCTCGGCCCAACGGGTCTTCTTCCGCCAACGCAGCTCCACGCCCGTTGCTGAGTTGATAACGGGGAGTTGAGCCAGCGCGCCGCCGGGCGATGCGGTCTGGATAAGCGAACGCCAGCAAACGGCCGACCGCATCCAGCCCCAGCTCGTCAGAGGCTTTGCCGTCTATGAGCTTGCGCGCATCCTGACGCACGCTTTCCAAACGCCGGCGATCCAGCCCGGCGCCCTTGTATTCCCCACGCAGAGCCCGCACACGCTGCTGCAGATCCGCGCCTGCATCGCGACCCAGCAGATCGCGCTCGCCCAGAAGCGCAGCCACTTCTGCAGCAAGCACCGGCGCGCCAATCGCTTTCCCCATCAACACCATATGGGCCAGACGGGGGTGCAAACCCAGTTTACGCAGGCTTTCCCCATGGGTCGTGATGGCGCCGGCGTCGTCCAAAGCGTCCAGCCATTGCAGCGTGTCGACCGCCTGTCGCCAGTGCGCCATCGGCGGCGGGTCCAGCCAGACCAAATCCTGTGGCTGACGCGCCCCCCATTGGGCCAATTCCAGCACCAAAGGGGCCAAATCGGCTTCCAGTATTTCCGCCGGGGTAAAAGGCGCCAATCCTTGCTGCTCCGTCTCCGACCAGAGGCGATAACATATGCCGGGCTCTAACCTGCCTGCGCGTCCTTTGCGCTGCTCCGCCGACGCTTTCGACACTCTACCCGTCGTAAGCCGAGTCATGCCGCTATTGGCGTCAAAGACCGCGCGACGCTGCAGACCCGCGTCAATCACCACGCGCACGCCCTCAATGGTCAAACTGGTTTCCGCTATAGCCGTAGCGAGAACCACCTTTCGTTCGCCCTCCACGCAGGGCAGAATCGCCTGATCCTGTTCTTCCGCTTTGAGATTGCCGTACAAAGGCGCTAATCGCACCCCGCCTGGCAAATGCTCCACCAAAGCATCATGGACCCGTCGGATCTCGCCCACGCCGGGTAAAAACACAAGCAGCGAGCCACTTTCCTCCGCCAGCGCTTCACGCACCACGGCGACGGCTTTCTCCACCGGTCGCTGCTCCCGCTGCAAGGGGCGATAGCGCACCTCCACAGGATAGGCGCGCCCTTCACTGGTCAGCACTGGCGCATTTTCCAGCAACTTGGCCAGAGGCGCAGTATCCAAGGTCGCGGACATGACCAGCACCCTCAGATCTTCGCGCAGCGCCTGTTGGCTCTCTCGCACTAAAGCCAAACCCAGGTCCGCTTGCAAAGAGCGTTCGTGAAATTCATCGAACAGCACCGCCGCATAGTCTTCCAGTGCAGGATCGGATTGAATCAGGCGAGTCAAAATACCTTCCGTCACCACCTCGATACAGGTGTCTGCGGAGACTTTGGTGTCCTGGCGAGTGCGATAACCGACTCGGCGTCCAACCGGCTCCCCCAGCTGTTTCGCCATAAAGCGAGCGGCGGAGCGCGCCGCCAACCGGCGAGGCTCCAGTATTAGAATTTTGCGCTCATCGCGCCAGGGCGAATCCAGCAGCGCCAGAGGAACCCGAGTGGTCTTACCGGCCCCTGGAGGAGCCTGCAACAGAACAGTGGAGTGAGCTTCCAGGGTGGTTAGAAGCTCGGGGATAATGTGGTCGATAGGGAGCATGGACTGAGGCGTTATGATCGCTCAAAGACAACAAAATCATGGGGATACTGATTTTTCTCATCCGCCGGGTGCGACTCGCGAGACATTTCACGCCAGTCAGCGGGGTTCAGCTCCGGGAAGAACGCATCGCCCTGCACGGAAGTCTTTACTTCCGTCAGATAAACGCGCTGCGCCACCGCCAGCCCCTGCCGATACAACTCGGCGCCGCCAATCAGCATAACCTCGTCTGTCTGCTCCCGCCCCGCCAGAGATACCGCCTCATCCAGAGAGTGAGCCACACTGACGCCATCGTGACGCCAGTCTTTATTACGGGTCACCACAATGTTGGTTCTGCCCGGCAGCGGACGTCCAATCGAATCGAAGGTCTTGCGTCCCATAATAATCGGCTTGCCCATGGTGACGCGCTTGAAATACTGCAGGTCGTTGGATAAGCGCCAGGGCAGCGTATTTTCCACCCCAATGGCGCCATTCTCGGCGCGGGCGACAACAATTGATAAAACTGCGCTCATATCATTGCTCCTTATACCGCCACTGGCGCTTTGATATGAGGATGCGGGTCGTACCCAGTGATCTCAAAGTCTTCAAATTCATAGTCAAACAGTGACGCTGGTTTACGACGAATCTGCAATTGCGGCAGCGGGCGTGGTTCACGATCCAGTTGTTCTTTTGCTTGATCTAGGTGGTTGTTGTACAAGTGGACGTCGCCGCCGGTCCAGATGAAATCTCCCACATCCAGATCGCACTGCTGCGCAAACATATGTGTCAGCAACGCGTAGCTGGCGATATTGAAAGGCACACCCAGGAAAATATCGGCGCTACGCTGATACAACTGGCAGGACAAACGCCCTTCCGCCACATAGAACTGGAACATGGCGTGACAGGGAGGCAGCGCCATTTGATCCACAAACGCCGGGTTATACGCCACCACCATATGACGACGAGAGTCCGGATTGCGTTTGATCTGCGCCAACACATTGGAAATCTGATCAATATGCTCGCCATTCGGCGCCGGCCAGCTGCGCCACTGATAGCCATAAACAGGCCCCAGATCACCGCTTTCATCCGCCCACTCGTCCCAGATGCTGACGCCATTGTCTTTCAGATACTTGATATTGGTATCACCGTTCAGAAACCACAGTAATTCATAAATGATCGAGCGCAAATGTAGCTTCTTGGTGGTCACCAAGGGAAACCCCTGCTGCAGATCGAAGCGCATTTGATAACCGAAAACGCTGCGGGTGCCGGTGCCAGTGCGGTCGGTTTTGACGGCCCCTTGTTCGCGCACGTGGCGCATCATGTCGAGATACTGTTTCATATGATGTTTACTAACTCCGCGCCGCTTTTGCTTCCGCTCCATACACGGTGCGGCCATAAATAATGAAAGCTACCCCAATCACAATCATCGGGGTTGATAATACCTGTCCCATGGTCAGCCAGTCCCACGCCAGATAGCCTAACTGCGCATCGGGTTCGCGCACAAACTCCACCAGGAAACGGAAGCAGCCGTAACACAGCAGGAACAGGCCGGAGACAGTCATGCGCGGACGGGGTTTGGCGGAATAGAACCACAGGATTAAAAACAGAGCGACGCCTTCTAGGGCGAACTGATAAAGCTGGGAAGGGTGACGCGCCAGATGCGATGGATCGCGCGGAAACACCATGGCCCAGGGAACGTCCGTCGCTCTGCCCCAAAGTTCGCCACCGATAAAGTTGCCTAAGCGCCCTGCGCCCAAACCAATAGGCACCAGCGGCGCGACAAAGTCCGCCACCTGAAAGAATGAGAGTCCCAAGGAACGACCGTAGGCCCACATGGCGATAATGACGCCGATCAGTCCACCGTGGAACGACATGCCTCCGGTCCAGACTTCAAACAGCCAGATAGGATCATCCAGAAACTGATCAAAGTTATAGAAAATGACATAGCCAACGCGTCCACCCAGCACCACACCAAGGGCGCACCAGAAGATCAGGTCGGCTACCTGCTGCTCCTTCATGGGCGCATGCGGCTGATGCGAACGGTGTTTACCCAACATCCAGGCTGCGGCAAACCCCAACAAGTACATCAACCCATACCAATGCACGCTTAGCGGCCCGACGGAAAAAGCCACCGGGTCGATATTCGGATAGTCAAACCAACGTTCTGTCACAATTGTCCCCACGCTTGATATAGAAACCGGCCACCCACAACAAACAGCAGCACTGAGAAAATTCGTTTAAGCACGTCTCCGGGCAGGCGATGAGCCAATTTGGCGCCCAGGCTCGCAAACGGCATGCTGGTTATCGCAATTCCCGCCAGCGCCGGCAGGTAGATAAACCCCAGACTATATTCCGGCAACGCCGCTTCGCTCCATCCTTCCCAGATATTAGTGACGGCGCCCATTAACGCGATCGGCAATCCGCAAGCGGCGGAAGTGCCCACCGCCTGCTGCATACGCACGTTGCACCATGTCAGATAAGGCACCGACAAGGAGCCTCCGCCAATGCCGAATATGGCTGAGGCCCAACCAATGCCGCCGCCCACGCCGACCAGAGCGCCATTCCCCGGCAGGCTTCGATGGGGCTTGGGTTTCAGCGCCAGAGCCATCTGTACGCCGATGGTAATGGCGAATATCCCGATGACCAGCTTCAACTGCGCCGCCGGCATCAATGAAGCCGTCTGCGCGCCCAATACCGCGCCAACCATCAGCCCTACCGCCATGGGACGAAACACGCGCCAGTTCACCCCTTGCTTCTGATGATGCGCACGAATCGAATTAATGGAGGTGAAAATAATAGTCGCCAGGGAAGTGCCGACGGCCAAGTGCGTGGCGACGCTTGGGGCCACGCCCTGCAGTTCGAAGCTGAAAATCAACGCAGGGACAATTATCAATCCGCCGCCGATGCCGAACAGTCCGGCCAACACTCCCGCTAGCGCGCCTAAAGCCAAATACGCCAGGAATACCATTTCGCCCCCAACAAAATAGGATCAGGCCACTCCACCAGGAGCCCCGTATAAAGAAGGTGGTATGATACATAAATTAAGGACTCTGTGCTTTTCGATTTCCACGCACGTCTGGGAGCAAGCCTATGTGCCTACTATTTGTCGCTTACCAAGCGAATCCCCGGTTTCCGCTGATCGCCGCCGCCAATCGCGACGAGTTTTATGCCCGCCCCACCCAACCTCTGACGCAATGGCCAGAGCGCCCGCGTATCTATGCAGGACGCGACTTGCAGGAAGGCGGGACCTGGATGGGCGCGACGACGAACGGCCGTTTCGCCGCCGTCACCAACCACCGTTCCGGCCCCCGCGAAGCCGCGCAGCTATCCCGCGGATCCTTGGTAAGAAGCTTCCTGGAGTCGGAACTGTCAGTAGACGACTTCGCCGCCGCTCTGGAACCGACAAGCCAATCCTACGGCGGCTTTAACCTGATGATGCTTGCCGACTCCACCCTGGCTTATTTCAGTAATCGCAAAGAGCCTCAGTACCAGCGCTTAACGCCAGGCATATACGGTCTGAGCAATGGGTTATTGAATACGCCCTGGCCTAAACTGACTGCAGGCAAACGCCGATTCACCTCTGCGATTACTGGGCCGAATCAGGATGAACTCTGGGCGTTACTGGCGGATGACGCCGCCGCGCCGGACTACCTGTTGCCGGATACCGGCGTAGGCGTTGAGGTGGAGCGGTTGCTTTCCTCCGCTTTTATTACTTCGAAGGACTACGGCACCCGCAGCAGTACGCTGCTGCTACATGATGCAAACGGCGTCACGCAGATGTGGGAAAAGACATTTGAGAAGGGCGTATACCAGAGTGAAGTCAGCCTTTCTTTTCCTTCTCCTCTCGCCGCTCCCGCAATTGCCGGGTCTGACACTTGAGGACATGCTGAATCAGGATTTCCTGATTCTGTTCTTCGATGTCCGTAAAATCCGCTCGCAGGATAAAGCCATCTTTGTCCTCATCATCGGCTCTGGGCTTGTCACAGGCAATAACGAGCGCACGCAGGGACATGGAAATATTACTGGGGTATAAGATCAGGTGGAGTTGCAGCGTCACGCCGACATCCAGTCGATCGTCCACCGGAAAAGCAATCCCGCAAGCGCTGAGATTAACCCGTCTGGCCCGCCGGGGTTCTGACCAGACGCCATCGCTGCGGCTCTCCAGAGTAAGCGCCAAGTTGATCTTGCGGTTGAACAACTCAAGCATGTGAGCCAACCCTGCGTTCGCCGCCCGCATACTCTCCAGCGCTTTGGAGATATCATTCTCCAGAGTCAACAAAGAGGTCGAACTTACATGGGACTCCGATGACTCTTTTTCCGCCGCCTCTCCTCGCTGCAACACCCGATACGCCAAACCTACCGTATCGCTAATTCGAAAGAAGCGACGTCTTTCAGCTACCTCAGACATAGATTCTCACCCGCGCTCATACGTCAATACTCTCATGCGCCTCCTGCTCTTCGCTCCCATCTTGTCTCTCTATTTATACGCTCTCGCCCAGTCTAATGCGAACCGTTCAGAAAGCCGCCAGATCAGAATATTTCGTCCGGCGCCAAGCCCTGCCATTCCTCAGATTGATCCCTGGGCAGAATATCTGGCGCGACGTCTCTCGCCTTCTGGATCTCTTTCTTGGTTTCATCATCCAGAGGTTGTTGCAGAATAATTTCCACCCGTCGATTGCGGGCGCGGTTTTCCGCCGAATCGTTCGACGCCAGGGGCTTGGTATCAGCATAACCTGCGATGCTGAAGCGGGAGGGATCCAGTTCTCCCGACTCAAACAACGCATGGGCTACTTCCAGCGCCCGTGCAGCGGAGAGATCCCAGTTGGAACGAAACCGGGCCGTGTGAATGGGAATACTGTCAGAATGCCCTTCCACGGAGATACTCCCTGCCATGGACTTGAGCAGTTCCACCAGCTTGTCTATCACTGGATAGAACTCGGGATTCAAATCCGCGGAGCCGCTATTGAACGAACCTTTTTCCTGCACGCGAATGACAATCTTGCGTCCCCGGGTTTCCACTTCCACTTGATTGTTGCGGACCTCCGCCTCCAATGCGGAAGCCAGGGTAATGGCGTCGTTCTCCGTCTCCTCCACCAGCATCTTGATTTTTTCCAGCACAATATCGCTGAGTTCTTCTCCTTGAATCTTCGGGCACTCTTCCTGAAGCGCGTCCGCCACCTGCTGTTCACAAAGCTGCTGCAGATTAGGCAGGTCCATCTCGGTTTGCTGCATGATGGTCTGCAAGGGGGTCGGGTCTGGTTTACCAGGACTGAACTCTTGGGCGATGATGCTGGTGCCCTTGGGAATACTGTCCACATTGACGATCGCCTGCACGCCGAAGGCCTCCCGCATAGAGCCAGCCAAACGCTTGAACTTGAGCGCGTCCATCTCGGAGAAAGACAGTAGCAACACAAAGAAACACATCAGCAAGGACATCAAATCGGCGAAAGTCGCCATCCAGGCGGGCAGCCCGGGAGGACATTCGCACTTTTGCTCTTCTTCGTCATTCATTGGCGCACTCCCGTCAGGCTTCTTCAGTCTGACGTTTACCTTCAGGCAGATAAGTGCGTAGCATGGTTTCAATCACACGTGGGTTCTGCCCCGCCTGAATCGCCAACAGAGCGTCAATAATCATGGATTTGATCTGCTCTTCCTCTCCCATTCTCAGTTTCAATTTATCTGCAACCGGAATAGCGATCATATTCGCCAACATGGCGCCGTATAACGTGGTCAGCAGCGCAACGGCCATCGCAGGTCCAATTGACTTTGGATCATCCATATTCGACAGCATCGCCACCAGACCAATCAGCGTCCCAATCATCCCCATCGCGGGGGCGACATCCCCCATTGCTCCGAATACGGAAGATCCTTGCTTGTGCCTGTCTACAGTGAGATTACGGTCCTTGGTCAGCAGTGCTTTGACGACGTCGCCGTCATGGCCGTCTATCAGCAGTTGTATGCCTTTAGACAGGAATGCGTTGGGTATTTCTTTGCCTTCCAGGGAGAGCAGGCCGCCTTTTCTGGCGGCATCAGCCAGCTCAACGACCTGTTCAATTAACTCTTCGGGCTTATCCAGCTTGAACATAAAAGCCTTGGCCGCCACCTTGCCAGCGCTTAGGAACTGACCGAGCGAAAACTTCATCAAAACAACCAGAAGCGTACCGCCAAATACGATGAGCAGCGACGGCACATCAACAAACATTCCAATTGAGCCGCCCAACATCATCGCCATCGCAACGATAGCCAAACCGCCAATGAGGCCCAAAAGCGTAGCTAAATCCACAAAGCGCTCCTTTACGGGTGGACAGTACAGAATAAACCCAGAGGATGCCGGCGCTGAGACTGGCCGCGCCGGGCTTCCCCAAAGTATAGACAGGGAATTTAAAAACTGCTGACTTATCCGGGTGTTAGTTTAATGAAGAAGACGCCGACAAAGCCCGCTGCGGCTGAATTTTAACGGCGACCGATTGACCCTGACGGCGCTCTCAGGTAGGGTGGCTCTGCGCAAAAACCGGCATAAGAACACAATGACTGAAAAAAACGCCAACTCTGATGTAAGTCCCTCCACCAGCGGCTCAACGCCCGATTTCGAAGACGCATTGCAGCGTCTAGAAGTCCTGGTGAGAAAGCTGGAGCAAGGCGACCTTAAACTGGAAGAAGCCCTGGTCGCTTTTGAAGAAGGCGTCCAACTCACTCGCCACTGCCAAACCGCCTTGCAGACTGCAGAACAAAAGGTTCAACAGTTAATTGAAGAGCGCGGAGCCCCGCTAACCAAACCTTTTGATCAGAATGACGCCGAAGACTGATTCTCTCGACGACTTTTTCCAGCGTAACCGCGCCCAAATCGACCAAGCCCTAGCCAACCTGCTTCCCAATCCGGAAGGCCCCAAGGCCAGGCTGAATGAGGCCATGCGTTATTGCGTGCTTAACGGCGGAAAGCGAGTACGTCCTTTACTGTTGCTCGCTACTACGGAAGCCTTGGGCGGAGACCTGCAACAGGCGTTACCCGCCTGCTGCGCGGTAGAACTGATTCACGCCTACTCTTTGGTGCATGACGATTTGCCGGCAATGGACGACGATTCTCTGCGCCGAGGCAAACCCACTTGCCATATCGCTTTTGACGAAGCCACCGCCATTCTGGTCGGCGATGGCCTGCAAACACTGGCGTTTAGCGCATTAACCGAGCCCTCAGGCGCATCCGCGGAAAGCATGCTGCAGATGGTGCGAGAACTTGCCCGCGCCAGTGGGCATCAGGGCATGGTCGGCGGACAGGCTATCGATATCTACTCAGAGGGCCATACGCTCAAGCTTGAGGAATTGGAGCGCATGCACCTGGAAAAAACCGGCGCGCTGATTGAGTCGAGTATTGTATTGGGCGCCCTGTCCGCCGGCCGGACTGACGCAGAAACCATTGACGGCTTACGCCGCTTCGCGCAGGCCATTGGCTTGGCGTTTCAGGTTCGTGACGACATCATAGACGTGGAAAGCGACACCAGCGTATTAGGTAAAACCGCAGGGAAAGACGCCGAGCGCAACAAACCTACGTACACGTCTCTATTGGGTCTTGAACAAGCGAAACTGAAGGCGCGCCAGCTATATGAGGAAGCCCTCGCGCAGCTGCAGGCGCTGGGTTTGCAGAACTCCCGGTTACAGGATCTTGCCAGCTTCATGATCGAGCGCACGCATTGATCGCCAATTGCCCGTGTTCTCCAACCCAACATCGCTTATAATGGCCGATTGCTTTTATAGGCAATTTTTTTGCGTCCGAGGCTATGATCCGGCGGCTAATCCCTTAGAACCGAGCGACTACAACTGCAAGAATGCAAAAACCATACGTATTTCAAGAAATTCCAGTGCATCGGCCCAATACGCCGTTGCTCGACAAAATCGACTCTCCGGCCCAGCTGCGCCTTCTTAATGAAGCTGAGCTCCTGCAGTTGGCGCACGAACTACGTGCATTTTTGCTGTACAGCGTAGGCCAATCCGGCGGCCATTTCGGCGCGGGCCTGGGCGTGGTGGAGTTAACCGTAGCCTTGCACTACGCCTTCAATACTCCCGACGACCGACTGGTTTGGGACGTGGGTCATCAAGCTTATCCCCACAAAATACTTACTGGCCGCCGTGAGCAAATGCTCACTATTCGCCAAAAGGACGGTCTCGCCGCTTTCCCCCGTCGCGAGGAAAGCCCTTATGACACCTTTGGCGTTGGACACTCCAGCACCTCTATCAGCGCCGCACTGGGCATGGCGATCGCCGCGCGCATGCAGAACCTGCCCCGGAAAGCCATCGCCGTTATCGGCGACGGAGCCATGACCGCGGGTATGGCGTTCGAAGCTTTGAACCACGCCGCCGACACTAAAGCGGACCTGCTGGTGATTCTGAACGACAACGATATGTCGATTTCCCGTAATGTCGGCGGGCTGTCCAACTATTTCGCCCGCCTGTTGGCGAGCAAGACATACAATCAGATGCGCGACAGCGGCAAGCGCGTGCTGCAAGGCGCACCGGGTCTGATGGAGCTGGCTCGCAAAACAGAAGAGCATTTTAAAGGCATGGTCGCTCCAGGCACTCTGTTCGAAGAGCTTGGCTTCAACTATATCGGACCGATAGACGGCCACGATCTGCCTCGTTTAGTTGAAACCCTGAATAATATCAAGGAACTGAGCGGACCTCAGTTCCTGCATGTGGTCACGAAAAAGGGCAAGGGCTTCGCTCATGCGGAAAGCGACCCTATCGGCTATCACGCCATCAACAAGATTGAACCCAAGCCCAAGGTGCAAGACACCGCCAAAGCGCCCAAAAAGCCGCGCTACTCCAATATTTTTGGTCAGTGGTTGTGCGACATGGCGGAACAGGACGCCAGCTTGGTGGGCATCACTCCCGCCATGTGCGAAGGCTCCGATCTGATCGAGTTCTCCAAACGCTTCCCGGAACGTTATTACGATGTCGCCATCGCGGAGCAGCATGCAGTGACTTTAGCCGCTGGCTTGGCTTGCGACGGAGCCAAGCCGGTAGTGGCCATTTACTCCACCTTCCTGCAGCGCGCCTATGACCAGCTCATTCACGATGTCGCAATTCAGAATCTGGATGTGCTTTTCGCTATCGACCGCGCAGGTTTGGTCGGCGAAGACGGTCCTACCCACGCCGGCAGTTTTGATCTCACCTACCTGCGTTGCATCCCCAATATGGTGGTCATGGCGCCGTCGGATGAAGATGAAACCCGTAAAATGCTGACTACAGGATACAGATTCACAGGTCCCGCAGCAGTGCGTTACCCAAGAGGCAACGGACCAGGCGCGGAAATCAACCCTGGGCTGGAGTCCTTGGAGATAGGCAAAGCCAACCTGCGTCGCCGCGGCGCGCAGACTGTCATTTTGAACTTCGGCGCCTTGTTGTCTGCCGCCTTAGAAGTGGCGGAAGAGAATAATTTCACCGTTGTGGATATGCGATTCATCAAACCCCTGGATCAGAATATGATTCTGGAGATGGCGGGAAGCCATGATCTTTTGGTGACGCTAGAAGAGAATTGCATCCTTGGCGGCGCAGGCAGCGGCGTTATCGAGTTTCTCTCTTCCCAAGGCATCGCCATGCCTGTCTTACAACTAGGTCTTCCCGATGAGTTTATCGAACACGGCAAGCCTGCTGAACTGCACAAAGAAGTCGGCCTGGATGCGCAAGGTATCGCCGCCGCCATTAAGAAGCGCCTGCAGAGCCTGAATCTGGCGTCGCCCAAGACCGGCACCAGCGACTGAAAACGCAAACGGGGCGCAACTAAGCGCCCCGTTTAATCTTTCTCAAGACAAGCCTGAATTCCGTTGTAATACCCGCCCGTATTATTTCGCGGCGACAACGTAATCATCGTCTTGGTGTGTCGTCAGCAAGTGCCCCAACTTGCCAGCTTTAGTGGCCAGGTAGTTGCGATTATGGGGATTTCTTCCCACTTCCAGGGGGACTCGCTCAACCACTTCAATTCCCAAACTAGTCAGTGAATTGACCTTGCGAGGGTTGTTGGTCATTAGACGAATGCGGCTTATACCCAGATGATACAGCATCGGTTTACACATGCTGTAGTCGCGCAAGTCCGCCGCGAACCCTAGCTGCTCATTGGCTTCCACCGTATCAGCGCCCTGATCCTGTAAGTTGTAAGCGCGAATCTTATTCAATAAGCCAATCCCACGACCTTCCTGGCGCAAGTACAACAAAATGCCGCGCCCTTCGGCGGCAATACTGCGCAACGCTTCGTCGAGCTGATAGCCGCAGTCACAGCGCATGCTGAACAGCGCATCTCCAGTCAGGCATTCTGAGTGTGTGCGCGCCAGCACCGGCGCTCCGTCGCCAATATCTCCCAAGGTCAGGGCAATATGTTCTTTTTGCGTGCCGACTTCCTGGAATCCGTGCATATCGAACACACCAAAGGGAGTTGGCAGCTTGCAACTGGCGACATAGGTGACAGACACTCGATACTCTCTCTAAAACTTGGCGGGGCGGAAATTCTATCAGATGCGCCGCCCCACCCCAACACTTAGACTCATGGGCGCAATCTATAGCGTCAATAAGTTACGCTAATAATCCGCCCCATAGGACTGGCGTCAACCGCCGGTCATATTCATAAAGCGTACGATCTGAGGCTCTTCCTCAAGATCAAAGTAGTGCCGTTCCGGCTTAATCATCATCGCATCGATGATTGTCTGCCGTAACTGTTCGGGTCTGCCACGCAAAACTTCCCGCAAATCAACGGAATGCTCATTCCCCAGACACAACAGCAGACGCCCTTCCACCGTCACTCTAACCCGGTTGCATAAATGGCAGAAGTTATGGCTATGAGGAGAAATAAAGCCAATTCTGGATGCGCTATCGGACATACGATAGTAACGAGAGGGACCCCCAGTGTTTTCGCTGCAGGGAAACAACTCGTAATCCCGACTTATGCGCTCACGCAATTCAGCGCTGGAGACAAATGAGAGTTGTCGATTATGCTCAGTGATTGCGCCCAGCGGCATTTCTTCAATAAAAGAAATATCCAGTTTCTCCGCACGTGCATATCGCACCAGATCCATGACCTCGTCTTCATTGCGCCCGCGCAAAACCACTGCATTAAGCTTGATTCTCTCTATGCCGGCAGTTTTGGCGGCTTCGATTCCCGCCAACACTTGCTGCAAGTCCCCGGTGCGGGTCAATTCTTTGAAACGATCAGCATTTAGACTGTCGAGGCTGACATTAATGCGCTTGACGCCGGCTTTACGCAGGTCCTGCGCCATTTTGACAAGCTGAGAACCGTTAGTAGTCAGCGTTAACTCATGCAATTCCTGCAAGCGCCCCAGCTTATCCACCAGCTCCAGAATATTACGGCGCACAAGGGGTTCTCCCCCAGTCAATCGCAGCTTACGAACGCCAAGCTCGACAAAAGCCTTACCGACGTCATAGAGTTCTTCCAACGACAGGATTTGTTCACGGGGAAGGAAAGTCATATCTTCCGCCATGCAATACACACAACGAAAGTCGCACCGGTCGGTTACAGACAGCCGCACATAATTTACTTCACGGCCAAATCGATCAATCAGGCGGGCTGAAGACATAGCGTGACGCACTCCCCCTCGATAACTACCAACTCCATTTATACGCCACCTGATCTACCGAAACAAATCCGGCCCATCAGGCGGCGAACGACAAACGGCGACCTCTCACCCACCAGTTACAGGCGGAAAGAATGCGACCTCATCACCATCCGCCACCGTCGCGCTCAACGGCGCCATCTCCTGGTTGATCGCCGCGAGAACATTTCCCTGCCTCAAAACAGCTTCCGCCTCTGGAAGTTCTGCAATCACGGCATCCAATAGCGAGGCCACACTGCTCCCGGAATCCAAAGCAGGAAGTTGCATTTCAGAACGACCAACCTGCTCCCGCAGCTTCGCAAAAAACAATACCTTTATCATGGCTTACTCCTGAACCTTCCAGTGCCCGCTACGTCCACCTTGCTTTTCCAGCAGGCGCACCGATTCAATCACCATCCCTTTATCCACGGCTTTACACATATCATAAAGGGTCAACGCCGCCACACTGGCGGCTGTCAGCGCCTCCATCTCCACACCGGTTTTCGCATCAAGCTTACATATCGCTTCAATACGCACCAAAGAAGCGCTCGAATCCGCCTCCAGGTTTACTTTCACCGAGGTCAGATTAAGGCTGTGGCACAGGGGAATCAGGTCAGAAGTCTTTTTCGCCGCTTGAATACCAGCGATACGGGCGACAGCAAAGACATCGCCTTTTTTGTGTCGGCCTTCGGTAATCATGGCCAGGGTTTCCGGCTGCATTCGAATCAATGCCTCCGCCCGCGCTACTCGGGTTGTCGCTTCTTTATCGGAAACGTCCACCATATGCGCTGCGCCCTTCTCATCAAGATGGGTGAGTTCCGCCATCCGCACTCCTCTCTCAGGTCACTAATTGGCTTGCCGCAACGCCGCGATGATCTCACGATTGGCGGCGGGAAACGCCTCAGGATCAAGCTCATTCAGATCCAACCAGGCCACATACTGACCTTCACGGCCTTGCGCCTCGCCAGAGAATCGGGATACGCGCCACACATCCAACAATACATGTTTATCAGGATAGTGATGCTCTATTTGGATCAAAGGGTGTGCTGCACCCTCAGATATATCCACTTGGACGCCAACTTCCTCGAAAAGTTCACGCTGCAATGCAGTTAAAACCGTTTCGCCGGGTTCGACTTTACCTCCGGGAAACTCTAACAGCCCCCCTTGGTGCAAATGGTCAGGTCTGCGGGCCACCAACACTTTATTATGTTGATTGAGAATCACCGCAACAGCGACATGAACGGCTTTCATTCTCCCTCTCCGCAGCACCTGTCGAAGCGATCAGGTGCGATATTCAGCATTGATGGTGACATATTCATGGGAGAAATCGCAGGTCCAGACAGTGTCTTCCACCTCCCCACGTCCCAGATCGACTCGAATGGTAATCTCTTCAAGATCCATCACCGCTTGTCCCGCCTCTTCCGTATAAGAAGCCGCCCGTGCGCCGCCCTCAACAATGCATACCTCATTGAGATAGATATGGATGCGCTCTACCTCAAGGTTCTGTAGGCCTGCGCGGCCAACCGCCGCCAATATGCGCCCCCAATTAGGGTCGCTGGCGAATAACGCGGTCTTGACCAAAGGGGAGTGGGCGATGGTATAGGCGACATCTAGCGCCTCACTAAGCGCCGTTGCGCCCTGAACGTTGACGGCGACGAACTTGGTCGCACCCTCAGCATCCCTGACAATGGCGTGAGCAAGCCGCTGCATTAACTCATCCAGCGCCTCCTGAAACGGTCGCCACAGCTCAGCATTATCCTGAGTAAATCTGGGAGCCCCGGAGCGTCCAGTCGCCACCAATACACAGGCGTCGTTGGTGGAAGTATCGCCATCAACGGTGATGCGGTTGAAAGATTTATTGGCCGCTGCAGTCAGCATGCGTTGCAGCAGCTCTGGCTCGATATCCGCATCCGTCGCTACAAAGCCCAGCATTGTGGCCATATTCGGCTTAATCATCCCCGCGCCTTTGCTGACACCGCTGATATGAACAGCAACACCATCAATTTCAAGACGCATGGTGGCGCCTTTAGGCCGGGTATCTGTCGTCATTATGCCTTCGGCGGCCTCAGCCCAGGCGTTCTCACTGAGATTAGCCAAGGCGCTGGGCAACCCTGCTACAACCTTATCCACAGGCAACGGCTCGCCAATCACCCCAGTGGAAAACGGCAATACTTCCTCAGACGCCACTTCGCCCAGTTGCGCCAACGCCTGACAGCATCTTAAAGCGTTGTCCATACCTTGCCGACCAGTGCCCGCATTGGCGTTACCAGTGTTGATCAACAGAAAACGAGGCGAGCCCTCAGCAAGGTGACGTTTAGCCAGGGTCACTGGAGCAGCGCAAAAAGCGTTGCTGGTGAAAACAGCAGCAGTTTGCGCCCCTTCACAGAGCTCAAACACCACTAAGTCTTTACGTCCTGGCTTTTTAATGCCGGCGGACCCGACCCCAATACGAACGCCTGCAACAGGGTGAAACTCGGGTAAAGGCGCATGCCCCACAGCCATTTCTAATTACTCCAGGCGACCATGACACTGTTTATATTTTTTGCCGGAACCACAGGGGCAAGGCTCATTACGACCCACTTTCTTGTGATCGCGAACATAAGGCGCATCAGAGCTTTCATCTTGCTCTTCCGCATCGGAACCTTCTTCGATCGCCTCAGGGTGAGTCGCCTGAGCACGCTGCATTTGCTGCGCCAGCGCTTCACGACGGCGGCGTTCCAACTCCTCCATTTCTTCCTGCTTTTGCACCCTGACATGACAGATCACTCTGACCACGTCCTGCTTGATGGTATCCAGCATATTCTGGAACAGTTCAAACGCTTCGCGTTTATACTCCTGTTTGGGGTTTTTCTGCGCGTAACCACGCAAGTGAATTCCCATACGCAGCAGGTCCATATTGGAAAGATGCTCTTTCCACAAGGTGTCCAGGACTTGCAGGAACACCTGCTTCTCAAAGTTGCGCATAACGGACGCGCCAACCACTTCTTCTTTCTCGCGATACGAATCGACAACTGCCTGAAGAATTTTTTCACGCAAGGTCTCTTCATGCAGATGCTTGTCTTCGTCCAACCATTGCTGCACAGGCAACTCAACGCCAAAGTCTGAGTCCAGTTGCTTTTCCAATCCTGGAATATTCCACTGTTCGGCCAAACTTTGCGGAGGGATAAACTGACTGATCGTGGCGTTAACCACATCGCCGCGGATTGCGTCAATCATTTCCGAAATATCATCAGTCGCCATGATTTCGTTACGCTGCTCGTAAACCACATGACGCTGATCGTTCGCCACGTCATCATATTCCAGCAGCGATTTACGAATATCGAAGTTGCGGCCTTCCACTTTACGCTGAGCTTTTTCGATTGCGTTACTCACCATGCGGTGCTCAATCGCCTCGCCTTTCTGCATGCCCAACGCCTGCATGATATTTTTCACCCGGTCAGAGGCGAAAATACGCATCAGATTGTCTTCCAGAGACAGGTAGAAGCGAGTCGAGCCTGGATCGCCCTGACGACCCGAGCGTCCTCGTAGCTGGTTATCAATACGCCGAGACTCATGACGTTCAGAACCAACGACATGCAGCCCGCCCGCAGCGATTACTTGATCATGGCGCTTCTGCCAATCGGCTTTTAGTTGAGCGATCTGCTCTGGTGTTGGATCCTCCAACTCAGCGACGTCGGCTTCCCAGTTTCCACCCAAGACAATATCCGTACCGCGCCCCGCCATATTGGTGGCGATGGTGACAGCGCCGGGACGACCTGCTTGCGCGATAACGTGCGCTTCGCGCTCATGTTGTTTCGCGTTCAAAACGTTGTGAGCGATGCCTTCTTTTTTCAGCATGGCCGACAAATATTCAGACGCCTCAATAGACGCTGTACCAACCAGCACCGGACGATTTTGCGTCACTGTATCCTTAATATCATCGATAACCGCCTGGAACTTCTCATCCACGGACAGATATACCAAGTCATTGTAATCTATACGCTTAATCGGTTTATTGGTGGGAATAACAATCACATCCAAACCGTAAATCTGGCGGAATTCGAAAGCTTCTGTATCAGCAGTACCGGTCATACCGGCCAGTTTCTCATAGAGACGGAAGTAATTCTGGAAGGTGGTGGAAGCAAGCGTCTGACTTTCAGCTTGAATCTTGATGCGCTCTTTCGCTTCAATCGCCTGATGCAGGCCTTCACCCCAGCGCCGTCCGGGCATGGTTCTGCCAGTATGTTCGTCGACAATCACCACTTGGCCGTTCTGCACAATGTAGTCGACGTCTTTGCTATATAAATGATGGGCGCGTAGAGCAGAGCTAATATGATGCAGTAACCCCAGGTTCGTTGCGGCGTAGAGACTGTCGCCCTCTTCCAGCAAACCGTTTTTGGTTAACAGATCCTCAACATAAGAGTGGCCTGATTCTGATAGCTCCACAGAGCGGCTTTTCTCATCAACAGTGAAGTGACCATCTACAGGCTGCCCTTCCTCAGGCGGCTCTCCCTTCTTGAGCAAGGGAACCAATTCGTTGATCTTTCTGTACAATTCAGAGCTGTCTTCAGCTGGACCACTGATAATCAAAGGCGTTCGCGCCTCATCAATCAGAATCGAGTCAACCTCGTCGACAATCGCAAAATGCTGCCCGCGTTGCGCCTTATCCGTCAGGCTGAACGCCATGTTGTCACGGAGGTAATCAAAACCGAACTCGTTATTGGTTCCGTAAGTAATGTCTGATGCGTATGCGGCGCGCTTGGTTTCACCGTCCTGACCACTCACTACGACGCCAACGCTCAATCCCAGATATTCGTACAGAGGCCTCATCCACTCCGCATCACGACGCGCCAGATAATCGTTTACGGTGACTACATGTACGCCTTTTCCAGTCAGGGCGTTCAAATACACGGGAAGCGTCGCTACCAGCGTCTTACCTTCCCCGGTACGCATCTCTGCAATTTTGCCTTCATGCAACACCATACCGCCGATCAACTGAACATCGAAATGGCGCATGCCCATCACGCGCTTACCCGCCTCCCGCGCGACTGCAAAGGCTTCCGGCAGCAGCTGATCGAGCGTTTCTCCCTTCTCAAGTCGAGAGCGAAACTCCTGCGTTTTTGCTTTAAGAGCAGCTTCGTCTAATGCGCTGATTGACTCTTCCAGTTCGTTGATGCGTTTGACAGCTTTGCCCATGCGCTTAATTTCGCGGGCATTTTTGCTGCCGAAAATTTTCCTGGCGATAGATGAAAACATAACTAACGAAATTACCTGTCTCTTTGAAGCGTTTATGGAGGCTCCGCTCGTGGCGGAATCGCTTACTCGTTACTTTATGGATTTGGAGCCACCTTGCCGAAGGAGATAAAAATTCAGCGGGAGCGTAATTCCAAGCTCCGCATTCTAACCTCAATTTGTTACAGCAATAAAGGGATTAGTGCACACTTGTTACCCCTAGTAACAAGCAATGCGCGCGGTGGGGAGATAGAAGCGCCTTAATTTGACTAGATAAAACTTGGGGGAAGAGCAGTCATAACAAGGCCTTGACAAGAGTTACGACAAGGCCCTGAAAAAGTGTTACCGACTTGCGCGATGAATAAATTTTGTGGGATTTGCTGAGCGTCCATCCTGAAGAACTTCAAAGTGAACATGGGGGCCCGTGGAACGTCCAGTGCTACCCATCTTCGCCAAAACTTGGCCTTTTTGCACCACATCCCCTGTCTTAACCAACAGCTTGGCGCAGTGCGCATAGCGAGTAACCAGCCCTCCGCCATGGTTGACCTCAACCAAATTTCCATAGCCAAAGCGTTCTTCCGAAAGCGTTACAACTCCGCCAGCCACCGCAACAATATCGCTACCATCTTTGCCGGCGAAGTCTACGCCAGAATGCCACGCCCGCTTGCCAGTGAATGGATCTGAACGGAAACCATAATGCGAGGACAACCAGCCTTTCTTGATTGGACGCCCGGCGACAAACTGCTCTCTTTGAAAACGTTGGTTGACGAATAGCTCATCCATCACTCGCAGTTGCTGTTCGCGGGATTCAGCCTGCTGCTCTATGGACTCCAGCACTTGCGTTAGCATGGGAACAGAGAATGACTGCTCTAAAGCAGGTTCTTCAGGCCCACCCAGTGCAGGCGATGACTCAAAGTCAAACTCCCCTTCATCCAGACCCGCTACATCGGTAAGGCGCTGACCAAGCGCATCAAGCCGCAACAATCTGGCTTGCAACTCGCCCATTCGCAGTGTCAGCGCATCTATATTCTGTTGTGCGAGTAATTTATAAGTGCGGATTTCTTCTTTCTGTTGTTTCAGATTTTCCTGCCAGGTTTTAACCAGCTCAGGAGTAATGGAAGCGTCCGATGCGGCGGACTGTCGCCCAAGCCAAAACGCCCCCGCCAGCAACGCAGCCACCAGAGACAGCGCAAGGACCGCTGTCAGCACAACCGCACGCGCGCCCATAGAACGGGCGCGTGACTGACCATGTCCATCTCTCAGGAAGATAATATTCATGCTTTTCCAGGGTTTTGAGTTGCCTGAATTATATAAACGACGGAGGTTATCTAAAAATACTATACTTGTAAATTGTAACAGATGTTGTGATAGTTGATGTCTGCAAATGTAACAAACCTTTAATCTTTGGTTAACCATTATGCCTGACAGAGATAGAAAGCTGGGAGATATCTTGTCATCTTCCTCCCCCGCTCTAGAGTCTCTTTTTCACCGCGCCCTGCAATTGGACAAACTACAGAAGATATTCTCACAATGCTTGCCCCCTCATTTGCGTAACAAAGTAACTTTATCGTCAGTCAAAGATGGCGTTATCCGCGTAACGGTCCCCGATGCAGTCACCGCAACTCAATTGCGCATGAATCAGCACACATCCCTGCCGGAACTACGCAAGCATAAAGATTTCGACTTCGCTTATCAGTTCAAGATTCGCGTGGAGCCAACGGAAGTTAAAGCAAAGATAAAAAGGAAGGCGAAACCAATTTCGCAAAAGAATGCTGAGCTTCTCAGACAAGAAGCTCAGCTCTGTGACGATCCAGAGTTGAAGAAAGCCTTGGAAGCTCTTTCAACTCACACAGCGGATTAAAAATCTTAGGCCAACACCGGTTTCAGATAGGAAATCGGTGCTTCACTGGCGTCTTCAAAGGTCACAACTTCCCAAGCATCCTTTTGGGATATGAGCTCGCGAAGAAGTTTGTTATTTAAGCCGTGACCCGACTTGTGCCCTTTAAACTCACCAATCAGGCTGTTGCCCAACAGGTATAGATCTCCGATAGCGTCCAATACCTTGTGCTTAACGAACTCGTCTTCGTAACGCAGGCCATCTTCATTGAGAATCTTGAAGTCATCGACAACGATAACGTTATCCATGCTGCCGCCCAACGCCAGATTCATCGCGCGCAACTTTTCAATGTCGCGCATGAATCCGAATGTCCGCGCACGGCTTACTTCCTTAACGAAAGAAGTGCTGGAAAAGTCGATTACTGTCTCTTGTGAGCGGCCTTTAATCACAGGATGATCAAAGTCTATGCTGAAAGTCACTTTGAAACCGTCGAACGGCACAAAGGTAGCCCGCTTGTCTTCGTCAGTAACCGTTACTTCGCGCTTGATGCGGATGAATTTCTTGGGCGCGTCCTGCTCAGCAATGCCCGCCGATTGAATCAGAAAAACAAACGGACCGGCGCTGCCATCCATAATAGGCACTTCGGCTGCGCTCAACTCAACGTAGCAGTTATCGATTCCAAGACCGGCCAGAGCCGACAGCAAATGCTCAACAGTTGCTATCTTCACTCCATTCTTTACGAGAGTCGTAGAGAGAAGGGTTTCACCTACGTTCTCAGCACGCGCCGGGATTTCCACGATAGGATCGAGATCTGTACGGCAGAATACAACACCCGTGTCCACCGGGGCCGGTTTCAGGGTCAGGTAGACCTTTTCCCCTGAATGCAGACCAACACCAGTGGCTCGGATGATGTTTTTAAGTGTGCGCTGTTTTATCATTTCAATGATTTACCAAAATCTGGATAAAATTCGGCCAAATCATACCAGAAAGGTATTAGGTGCACCAACCTAAAAGACCGAACTCATTCTCATTTAATCCGCCTGACGACGCAAAAACGCAGGTATATCCAAATAGTCCACGTTTTGCTCATCCCCTACGGCCCGACGATCCACCGCCGCATTGCCCACAACTGAA
Source organism: Hahella sp. HNIBRBA332 (assembly GCF_030719035.1). Taxonomy (NCBI): domain Bacteria; kingdom Pseudomonadati; phylum Pseudomonadota; class Gammaproteobacteria; order Oceanospirillales; family Hahellaceae; genus Hahella; species Hahella aquimaris. The sequence continues at coordinate 6,921,401 of NZ_CP132203.1, read as the reverse complement.
GTAGCGCGTTTGCGCATCACAGTGGGGCGCTCCAGCTGATGATAATCAGTGGTGCCGTTCATAGTCCGGGAAGAGTTGTCCACCACTTTGGTCGGCCGGTCATGCACACCCCCCAGACCCGTGGCGACTACCGTCACCCGCAACTCATCCTTCATTTCCGGATCGATTACCGTTCCAACAACCACTGTCGCAGCGTCGGAAGCGAACTCTTCAATGGTGGCGCCCACTTCAGAAAACTCGCCCAAAGACAGATCCATGCCCGCGGTAATGTTGACCAGAATCCCACGCGCGCCCTGCAGATTGATATCTTCAAGCAGCGGGCTGCGTACGGCTCTTTCCGCCGCCTCACGTGCGCGGTTGTCGCCGCTGGAAACACCGGTGCCCATCATCGCCATGCCCATTTCCGACATAACGGTGCGAACGTCCGCAAAGTCTACGTTTATCATTCCGGGACGGATAATCAAATCCGCAATTCCCTGTACAGCCCCCAAAAGCACATCGTTAGCGGCGGCGAAAGCATCCAGCAAGCTGGTGTTTTTGCCCATGACGCTCAACAGTTTCTCGTTGGGAATCGTGATCAGAGAATCAACGTGTTGTCCCAATTCACGCAGGCCGGCTTCCGCAACTTTCATGCGCTTGCCGCCTTCGAACGGGAACGGACGGGTGACTACCGCTACCGTCAAAATACCCATTTCACGGGCGATTTCCGCTACGACAGGCGCGCCGCCCGTTCCAGTGCCCCCGCCCATACCGGCAGTAATGAAGACCATGTCCGCGCCTTTCAGCGTTTCCGCGATACGCTCTCTGTCTTCCATCGCCGCCTGACGACCTACTTCTGGATTGGCTCCGGCGCCCAGCCCTTTGGTGACGCTGCCGCCGAGTTGAATTACGTGCTTGGCGTCGACATCACGCAACGCCTGAGCGTCGGTGTTCGCGCAGATAAACTCCACGCCTTCCACCGAAGAGGCGAGCATGTGACGAACTGCATTGCCGCCGCCGCCGCCAACGCCTACAACTTTAATGACTGCATTTTGTGGTACGTTATCTACGAGCTCAAACATTCCCCTTCTCCTTCTTCGTTATAGTACCTGCGACCTGAAACTAATTTCCGCAAGTTGGTATAGACCTTTGAGTTGACTCTATTTGGGCTGATTAAAAATTCCCCATAAACCAGTTCTTCAGCCGTTGGAACAGGTTTTCAGCAGGTTCTCCCCGGTGCTGGGAGCCCCGGCCGAGTTCTTGCTGTTTAAATCCATAGAGCAGTAATCCGACTGCGGTGGAGTACATAGGATTGCTAACCACATCGCTCAGACCGGTGACCCATTGCGGCACCGCCAGCCTTACCGGCATGTGGAAAATCTCCTCCGCCAACTCCACGACCCCCTCCATACTGGAGGTTCCTCCCGTGAGCACGACCCCTGCGGCGACGAGATCTTCATATCCGCTGCGTCGCAACTCTGATTGGATCAAGGTGAACAACTCCTCATAGCGCGGCTCCACAACTTCCGCCAACGACTGCCGGCTTAAGTCCCGCGACGGGCGATCTCCCACACCCGGCACCTTGATCGTCTCATCCGCACCTGCCAGCTGAGTCAGCGCACAGGCGTATTTGATCTTGATTTCCTCTGCATTCTGCGTCGGCGTTCGCAACGCCATCGCAATATCGTTAGTGACCTGGTCGCCAGCGATAGGTATTACCGCCGTGTGGCGAATAGAGCCGCCGGTGAATATTGCGATATCAGTCGTGCCGCCGCCGATATCGACGACGCACACGCCCAATTCTTTTTCATCGTCAGTCAGTACTGCGTAGCTGGAGGCAAGCTGCTCCAGGATGATTTCGTCTACTTCCAGCCCGCAACGCTTCACGCACTTTTCAATGTTCTGATAGGCGTTAACCGCACAGGTGACCAAATGTACTTTGGCTTCCAGGCGCACGCCGGACATCCCTACTGGCTCTTTCACACCTTCTTGATTGTCGATGACATATTCTTGCGGCACGACGTGGAGCACACGCTGATCTGCAGGAATCGCCACCGCCTGCGCCGCATCCAGAACTCTTTCCAGGTCCGCTTGCACCACTTCCCGATCGCGCACCGCAACGATGCCGTGAGAGTTCATGCTACGGATGTGGCTACCCGCGATACCTGCATAGACCGAATGAATGCGGCAACCAGCCATCAGCTCAGCCTCTTCCACCGCACGTTGTATGGCCTGGACCGTTGTTTCGATATTGACGACAACGCCCCGTTTGAGTCCGCGTGACGGATGGGAACCGATGCCAACAACTTCAATCGCTCCTTCCTGATTTCTCTGCCCAACAATGGCCACCACCTTGGATGTGCCAATGTCCAGCCCCACAATCATATTCCCACTCGAACTCGCCATATATTTCGACTCTGTCTTAAAGTTCACATTCAACCTTGTTCCGGAGTAACGTCTGCTTTCCATTTCACCGCCACCCCCCGGGTGTATCGTGCGTCAACACTCGCTATTTTTTCTCGCTCCTGGTGCAGTTTCTTCTCAAACAGCACAGTAAAACGGTGCAGCCGCCCCTCAACATCCTGCTTCCCCAGGTTAAGCTCCCACCCATCCGTAAAGCTGATCAGCCATGCGCCTCTGGACTCCATGATCACGCCGTTCACATCCAACCCCACTTTGGACAGTTCCGCCTTCCATTTCTGAAAGTTATCAAACACCAGCCGCTCGCTGTGCGGAGGTCCAATCAGAGCAGGCAGGCCATTCACCACTACGCCGGTTTCTTTAACGAACAAGCGACCGGCTTCGTTGATATAGCCCTGGTTACGCCATCTGACAAAAGGCTCTTCTTCTTCCAGATCCACTTGTACGGCGTCCGGCCACAATCTGGAGATGGAAGCCCGTTTTACCCAGGGATGGGCTTCCAGGTTTTTTCGCACGCCGTCCAGATCAGAGGTAAAAAAGCTGGCGTTGATTAACGGGGACAGCAACTCCTTCACCTCTCCGCGGCTCACGTAGTTCAACTCACCAACTACCTGAACCGTGGCGACTGGACGGTCCAACCATTTGACGCCGGCGATCAACGCGCTTAACACCAACAGCCAAAAGCAAAAGATCGATACATGCAGCAACACCCGATTCCACGGGATAAAGGCCAGCAGTCGCGCAATCGCAGCCGGCCCGGTATTCCGTTTGTCGGCGCGCTCCCTGGCGCGGGTCGCAGTTGCGCCGCGTCGGGAACCAAGTGATTTGTCGAGCTGCTTCTTCGTTGGCGTCATTAGCTGTAGCGACTCTCAGTTACTTGCCTTGGCGCAACTACCGTTACGCACGTCCGTACATCTCAATTTATTCAGTCGTCCCTGACTGCCATCCAGGTCGATCGCCGCCCTGGTTACAATGTTGTTCCAAGTATGCTCAAAACCAGCTGCTCAAAGCTTAATCCAGAGGCTTTCGCGGCCATGGGAACCAGACTATGATCCGTCATCCCAGGCACCGTGTTCGCCTCCAACAGCCAAGGCTGGCCGGCGGCGTCACACATGATGTCCACCCGCCCCCATCCAGAGCAGCCAATGGCGCGGTAGGCGCGCAGAGCCAGCGTCTTGAGTTCATCTTCTTTATCCTGAGGTAAGCCGCAGGGCAGAATGTAGCGCGTGTCGTTCACGACATACTTGGCTTCGTAGTCGTAGAACTGGCGGTCAGTTTCCAGCTTGATGGCCGGTAACGCGTCCTCTCCCAGAATTGAAACCGTATATTCCGCGCCGGTTATCCACTGTTCTGCGATAACGACTGAATCAAATTTCGCCGCTTCCAGATACGCCGATTCCAACTCTTCAGCGGAAACCACTCTACGCATGCCGATACTGGAGCCTTCATGAACAGGCTTGACCATCAGCGGCTGCCCCACACCCACTTCCGTTACGATGGCATCCCAATCGCTGCTGGCGTCCAGCACCGCATACTTAGGCGTCGGAATGCCCATGCTTTCCCATAACTGTTTGGTACGCAGCTTATCCATGGCCAGGGCGGACGCCAAAACATCGCTACCGGTGTAGGGCTTGTTCAGCAGGGTTAACAGTCCCTGCATGGTTCCGTCTTCTCCGCCGCGACCGTGCAACACGATGAATGCGCGATCAAAGTCACCGTCCAACAAGAGCTGTAAACCATCGCGCGGGTCGATATGAAAACAGTCCACACCAGCGTTACGTAAGGCCGCGAGCACTTGCCCGCCGCTTTTCAGAGACACATCCCGCTCGGCGGATACGCCTCCGAACAGCACCGCCACTTTGCCGAAGTCGGCAGGAGGCAGGTCTTTTACTTTTTCCCAACTGAGGACCGTCATATACGCTTTAATTACCTTGTTGCTTCGTTACACCAGTTGTTTGGTTTCTGGCGTCATCGTTCACTCTTACTTTCTATCGACTATGGCTACTACTGCAGGCCGCCTTCAGCCAATACTCCGGCCACTGAGCCTATGTCTCCCGCGCCTTGGGTCAGCAGAAGATCGCCGTCCTGAAGAACGCCGCTCAACACCGCTTTTACATCCTGCCCGCGCTCGATAAATATCGGATCAAGCTGTCCACGCTGCCGGATACTGCGACAGAGACTGCGTCCATCCGCCCCGGGGATTTCTTTTTCTCCCGCGGGATATACGTCCATAAGCACCAGCACATCCACTTTGGACAATACCTGCACGAAGTCTTCATACAGGTCGCGAGTGCGCGTGTAGCGATGCGGCTGGAACACCGTCACCAAACGCTTATCCGGCCAACCGTCGCGAATCGCCTTGATAGTGGCGTCGACCTCTCTGGGATGATGACCATAGTCGTCAACCAGCATGACCGAGCCCTCCGCCACCGGATAATTTCCATAAACCTGGAAACGACGCCCCACGCCCTGAAATTTATTCAGTGCTGAGACTATCGCTTCGTCAGCAATACCTTCATCGGTGGCTACCGCGATCACCGCCAGTGCGTTCAACACATTGTGCTTGCCCGGCATGTTCAGGCTGATACGCAAATCGGGCTGTCCACCAGGGCGTTTCGCAGTAAAGGATGTCTGCATACCCTGCTGGGCAATATCCACAGCACGCACATCCGCCTTCTCGTTAAACCCGTAGGTGATGACGGAGCGGCCAACCCGGGGAATAATTTCACGCACGACCGGGTCGTCGTAACACATTACCGCCACGCCGTAGAAAGGCAGATTGTGTAAAAAATCAACGAAGGTCTGCTTCAGCTTCTCAAAGTCGCCGCCATAGGTATGCATATGGTCCGCATCTATGTTTGTCACCACTGACACCATCGGCGTCAGGTGCAAGAACGATGCGTCGCTTTCGTCCGCCTCGGCCACCAGATACCGGGATGCGCCCAGCTTGGCGTTGGTTCCAGCGCTGTTCAGGCGACCACCGATAACGAACGTTGGATCCAGACCCGCTTCACCTAAAACAGACGCCATCAAGCTCGTTGTCGTTGTCTTGCCGTGAGTGCCGGCGATGGCGACGCCATGTCGGTAACGCATCAACTCCGCCAGCATCTCTGCACGGGCGATAACCGGGATACGCTGCTCGTTAGCCGCCGTCACCTCCGGGTTATCTCTGGCCACTGCGCTGGAAGTCACCACCACATTGGCGCCGGCAATATTCTGCGCGGTATGGCCAAAGGTGATGCTCGCTCCCATATCGCTCAAACGTCTGGTCGTGGCGGACTCTTTCAAGTCAGAACCACTGATTTCATAACCTTGGTTCAGCAGCACTTCCGCAATGCCGCACATACCGGAACCACCAATGCCCACAAAGTGTATGCGTCTGATACGGCGCATTTCAGGCGGTCCCCAAACGGTATTCTTCATAGTTGTCTCAGTCATTGGCGCATGCCTCCCAACAATACTTGACCACTTCTCTGGTCGCTTCGGGCTTGGCCAACGTACGTGCGGCGTTCGCCATATCCAGCAGTTTTTGCGGCTGCCCAAGCAGGGAAGTCAAAGTTTCAGCCAATCTTTCCACCGTTAAATTGTCCTGTTGAAATATCATCGCCGCTCCCGCCTGCTCTAAATGCCGGGCGTTCGCGGTCTGGTGATCGTCCACCGCATGTGGGTACGGCGCCAGCAGCGCCCCCAGTCCCACAGTACAAAGCTCCGCGAGGGTCAACGCCCCCGCTCGACATAGAGCCAGATCAGCATTTGCGTACACGCTGGCCATGTCTTGTAAAAAGTCGTGGACTTCCGCCTCCACTCCCAAACTCGCATAGAGTTCACGACAAGCCTGATCCTTACCCTCACCCGCCTGATGAACGACTCGCGGGCGCAAAGCCTCGGGTAAAGCAGCAATAGCTTTGGGCGCGGCCTCGTTTAACGCCAGAGCGCCGCGACTGCCGCCCAGAATGAGCAGCGTCGGCTTTCTGAAGCCGACTCCCCTCTCCTGCGGTGAGGGCAACGCCGCCAATTCATCTCTGACCGGATTGCCCACGGTCACAACCGACTGCGCCTGAGCAAAGGTTTGCGGAAAAGCTTCCAATACATAACGCGCGCCGCGGGCCAGCCAACGGTTGGTCATCCCCGCAATCGCATTTTGCTCGTGAATCACCAGCGGCGTGCGAGTCAAACAGGCCACGATGCCGCCAGGTCCTGACGCGAAGCCCCCCATCCCCAGCACACAGTCGGGCTTTTCCTTGCGGAACACACCGAATGCCTGCCACAGGGCGCGCATCAGATTTACCGGGGCCATCAGCAACGCAGCGGCGCCTTTGCCCCGCAAGCCGCCAATAGTGATCAAACGCATGGGGATGTCAGTGCCGCCAATAATGCGCTCCTCCATTCCTCCACGTGCGCCCAGCCAGACGACATTCGCCCCCTGTTCGCGCAGCGCCAGCGCAGACGCCAACGCCGGGTATACATGCCCACCAGTGCCGCCCGCCATGACCAGAAAAGTCTTGCCGCTCATCGCTGCGCGTCTCCCCGGTTTTTCACTTTTGGCGACACGTCTTCATTCTGCTCTCCGCTCACCGCCTCGGAGCCAATGCGCAGCAAAATCGCCACGCACAGGCAGCTGATAATCAAACTACTGCCACCGTAGCTGATCAGAGGCAGCGTCAACCCTTTGGTCGGCAGGAGCCCTGTGTTCACGCCCAGGTTAATCAACGCCTGGCCGCCAAGCAGCAGCGTGACCCCATAACCGGTGTAGGCGTTAAACAGTTGGCCCGCACGTTCCGCCATCCGCGATACATGCATGCCGCGCCACAGCAACACACCGAATAGCACGATAATCAACAAGCTACCCAACAGCCCCAGCTCTTCCGCAATAATGGCGAAAACAAAGTCGGTGTGTGCCTCAGGTAGATAAAAAAGCTTTTGCACACTGTTACCCAGGCCTACGCCGCTCCACTCGCCACGCCCAAAAGCAATTAGCGCCTGAGTGAGCTGATAACCACTGTCAAACTGGTCCGCCCAGGGATCGGTATAAGCGGTCAGCCGCTTCAAGCGGTAAGGCTGCGATACCGCCAGTAGCGCCACGCTGCCCACGCAGAACATCAACAATGCGGCGAACCGACTTAACGCCACGCCGCTCAGAAAAATCATTCCAACAACCGCACACATGGTGACGACCAGTGCGCCAAAGTCCGGCTCCATAAGCAGCAGCAACGCCACCAGCGTCAGCACCAGCAATGGCTTGGCGAAGCCCCACCAGCTGCCTCGAACTTCGTCCAGACGACGCACCAGATAGCTGGCGGTATATATCGCCAGACACACCTTGGCGATTTCCGACGCCTGAATATTGATCACACCCAGGCCAATCCACCGGGTGCTGCCGTTGACAGTGCGCCCGATTCCTGGAATCAGCACCGCCACCAGGAAACCCAAGGCCACCACCAGCAATATCCAGCTTTGCTGGTGCCACCATTGCAGAGGCAACCGCAGAATCACGAAGCCAACTGCAACGCCAGCCAGCAGATATGACAAATGCCGCCACATGTAATATAAGGCCTGTCCATTGGCGTCGTCGGCGAAGTCAACCGACGCCGAAGTCACCATGATCAAACCAATGGCCGCCAACGCCAGAGCTGAGCCCAATAACGGCATATCCAACGTCATCGCCTGGGTGTTTTTGGAAGCGGTAAGCGTTAATGCGTTCATAACGCCCTCACCCATTGTTTGAACTGGTCGCCGCGGTCCTCATAGTTTTTGAACATGTCAAAACTGGCGCAGGCTGGAGACAGCAACACCAGATCGCCAGGCGCAGATTCTTCCGCCGCCAGTTTAACCGCCTCTTCCATCGTCTCAGCCGACAAAGCCATTGCGCCGCCAGCGAGAGCTTCTTTTAGTTTGGGGCCGTCCTCACCAACGATTATCAGCGTGGACACCCACTCTTTCACCGCCGGCGCCAAGGGAGCAAAATCCTGCCCTTTCCCTTGTCCACCACAAATCAGCACAATTCCGCCGCTCGTAACAGGACCCAATCCGGCCAATGCAGCTTGGGTCGCCCCCACGTTGGTGGCTTTGGAGTCATTGATATAGGCGACTCCGCCTTTGTCGGCCACCCACTCGCAACGATGGGTCAGCCCCGTAAATTCTCTCAACGCCTGCAGACAGGGCTCGCGCTCCAGACCAGCAGCGTCCGCCAGCGCCAAAGCCGCCAGCGCGTTACTCCAGTTGTGTTTGCCGCGAATGCGCATTTGCTCCACCGGCAACAGCTTCTCTGCGCCATACGCCAACCAAGCGCAGCCATCCTCTTCCAGCACGCCATACTGTCCCGGCTCTGGCTTCTTCAAGGTAAACCAAGTGACTTCCGCTTCCCGGCTCAGAGGCGGTTGCGCCAGCGCGTCATCACGATTCAGCACCTGACGGCGGCAGCCGTAAAAAACTCTCAGCTTGGCGAGGTGGTAAGCCATCATGTCCGCATAGCGGTCCATATGATCTTCCGACAAGTTCAGCACGGTCGCCGCCAGTGCCCCCAGGTGATCAGTCGTCTCCAGCTGGAAGCTGGACAGCTCCACCACATACAACTCCACCCCATCCGCCAGCAGATCCAGCACCGGCGTTCCGAGATTACCGCCCACGGCGACATTCACGCCGCAAGCCTTCGCCATTTCACCGACCAGTGTGGTCACTGTACTTTTGCCGTTGGAGCCGGTGATCGCCAGAATGGGCGCACTGGCTTCACGGCTGAATACGTCTACATCCCCACAGATCTTGACTTGCCCTTTGACGGCCTGAAGGTCTGGGTGACTCAATGGCACACCAGGGCTCAACCAGATTTCGTCGGCGCGCGCCAGCATGTCCTGATCCAGCCCGCCAGTCACTACCGGAGCATCCGGATTGATCGCATTAAGCTCCGCCAGCCCAGGAGGATTTTCGCGCGTATCCATCACGCAAAAGCCATAACCGCGCCGTGTCAGATAATCCGCGCAGGACAGCCCGGTCTTACCTAGCCCGATTACAGCGATATTACGGTCGCGCGCCAGAATCGACATGAACGAATTACCTGATCTTCAACGTCGCCAAACCAATCAGCACCAGCACTACGGTTATGACCCAAAACCGCACGATAACTCTCGGCTCCGGCCAGCCTTTGAGTTCAAAATGGTGGTGCAACGGAGCCATGCGGAAGATACGCCTTCCGGTCAGCTTGTATGACGCCACCTGTAGAATCACGGACACCGTCTCCATCACGAACACGCCGCCCATTACGAAAAACACCAGTTCCTGACGGACAATGACCGCCACCACGCCAAGCGCAGCGCCAAGCGCCAATGCGCCGACATCGCCCATGAATACCTGCGCCGGGTAGGTGTTGAACCAGAGAAAGCCCAGCCCTGCGCCAACCAATGCGCCCAGGAATATCACCAGCTCCCCGGTTCCCGGCAAATAAGGAATATGCAGATACTCCGCAAACTTCACGTGACCGGATAAATAAGCAAACACGGCCAGAGCGCCGCCCACCATGACGGTCGGCATAATCGCCAGCCCATCCAGACCATCAGTCAGGTTTACCGCATTACTGCCGCCCACGATCACAAAGTAGGTCAGCAACACAAACCCCACGCCAAGCGCCAAGGTGACGTCCTTAAAGAAGGGAACGATCAATGTCGTTTCCTGCGGTAATTGCGCGGTTTTGAATAACAGGACGGCCGCGCCAAAACCAAACACGGATTGCCAGAAGTACTTCCAGCGCGCCGGCAGACCTTTCGGGTTTCGCTCGACGACTTTGCGCCAGTCATCCACCCAGCCGATAGCGCCAAACAACAGGGTCACGCCCAGGGTGATCAGCACATAGCGATTGGTCAGGTCCGCCCACAGCAAGGTGCTCACTGCAATCGCCACCAAAATCAAAGCGCCGCCCATGGTAGGCGTGCCGGCTTTGCTGAAATGGCTCTCAGGGCCATCGTCTCTGACCGCTTGCCCGATCTGGTAATAGCTGAGCTTGCGAATCATCACCGGCCCCACCAGCAGAGAGATCAGCAGCGCCGTTAAGACGCCCAGGATCGCACGCAGCGTGAGGTACTGGAACACACTGAAAATGCTGAAATACTGCGCTAAAAAATCAGCTACCCAGACTAGCATTTAGCCCCGTCTCCCATCGCGTTTGATGAACGGACGTTCATACAATTTCATTTCTCCACAATCTGCTTCACAACGTTTTCCATCGCCGCGCTACGGGAACCTTTCACCAACACAGTGGTGTTAGAGTCCAAGCGCTCCCGCAACCATGCGGCGATGTCGTCATGAGTAGTAACAACCGGGGACGCATCCCCGAAGCCTTCACGATATTCCGCCGCCCAGCGGCCTATTCCCAATAACATATCTACGCCATTGTCCCTGGCGTATTGAGCAACCTCCCTGTGCGCTTCCTCTGCAACGGAACCTAGTTCTCCCATGTGCCCTAGCGCGACGATTCGACGCCCTGGATAGCGGGCCAGGACGTCAATCGCGGCCTTCATCGAAGTCGGGCTGGCATTGTATGTGTCATCAAGAATGACACTCCCGTTAATTCCCAGTAACTTGTTCATGCGGCCTTTAACTGGAACCGCCGACGCGAGCCCGTCGCGTACTTCATTCAAAGTCCACCCCAACGCCAGTGCGGCGGCCGCAGCCGCCAAAGCGTTGCGAACGTTGTGCGCGCCCGGCAAGGGCAAAGTCACATCAATGTCTCCTTCTGGCGCGCACAACCGAAACGTGGAGCCGTTCAGCTCCAGGTTCACGTTTTGCGCTCTCACCATCGCAGATTCATCCATACCAAAGCTGATAACTTTGCGCGCACCCGCCATTTCCACCCATGCAGAGAAATTGGCGTCATCTTTGTTCAGCACCGCCACGCCATCCTCAGGCAAGCCGCAAACGATCTCGCCCTTGGCTTTAACAATGCTCGCCAGATCACCAAACCCTTCAACATGCACCGCCGCGGCATTATTCAGAATCGCCACCTGCGGACGCGCAAGCGCCACCGTGTAGGCGATCTCTCCCACGGCACTGGCTCCCAGCTCAAACACCGCGCTTTTGTGTCCTTCAGTCAACTGCAGGAGGCTCAAAGGCACGCCAATGTGGTTGTTAAAGTTGCCCTGGGTCTTACATACGTCGCCGCGCTGGGACAATATAGAAGCCAACAGCTCTTTCACTGTTGTCTTGCCCGCGCTCCCAGTAACAGCCGCCACTGGCCCTTTAAAGCGATTACGATTCAGTGCGCCGAGTCGTCCCAGACCAGCCAAGCTGTCCGGCACGACAATCTGCGCCACACCCGCCGCCACTTTGCGTTGCGCCAGTATAGCGACAGCGCCCTGAGCGACAGCGGCGTCTATATACTCATGACCATCGAAGCGGTCGCCTTTCAGCGCGACAAACAAAGCGCCGGAGCAATCCGCCCGGGAGTCGGTCGTTACGCGAGTAAAAGCGACATTGTCGCCTTCAGCTACGCCGCCGACCGCTTTCGCTATGTCATCTGTCAACCAGTCTCCGATCATCGTCACTATCTCTTTTTCAAATTTCGCCGTTGGCGGAACTTCGCGCGCCAGCGACAGAGGCTAGACAGTCGCGGGCTATCTCTATGTCTGAGAACGGCATGCGCCGCCCTTGAATCTCCTGATAATCCTCATGCCCTTTGCCAGCCAGCAGAATCACATCCTCCTGGGCGGCATGCTCCACCGCGAAGCGGATAGCGTCATTTCGAGGACGCACCAATTGAAAGTGCGCGCCTTGGTCTGCGCCTTTCAATATCTGGGCGACGATACTTTCTGGATCCTCCCCGCGAGGATTGTCATCAGTCAGCACCACTTCATCCGCATACTGCGCAGCGACTGCGCCCATCAAAGGCCGCTTGCCTGGATCACGGTCGCCGCCACACCCAAACACACACCAAAGACGTCCGGCGCAGTGCCTCCGCGCGGCCTTCAGCGCAACTTCCAAAGCATCCGGCGTATGTGCGTAATCCACCACGACAGTCGGCGCCTTGTCTTCATGCAGCGGTTGCATACGTCCAGCCACTGGCGTCAATCGCGCCATCTGCTGACGCACAGCCTGCGGCTCCGCCTTCAACGCCGACATGGCCGCACATGCAGCCAACGCATTGGATAAATTAAACTCGCCAACCAGCGCCAGCCGCGCCGGTTCCCGCGTCGCGCCAAAATCAAGCTCGAAGCTCATTCCATCCGCGTCAAAATGTACGTCTTCCGCACACACATCCGCCGCGCTCAGATCTCGTTTTCCTACGCTGAACGTCAGCGTTTTCGGCCCTTTCAGCTCTTGCGCCCATCGCTCGCCGTAAGGGTCGTCCTGATTGAAAACTCTCCAGCGCACTGAACCCGACAAGAACAGCCGCTTTTTGGCTTCAGCGTACGCCTCAAGCGTGCCGTGGTAATCCAAATGATCCCGAGTGATGTTGGTCAGTACCGCCACATCAAAATTAACGCCCGCCACTCTATCCTGATCCAGCGCATGAGAGGACACTTCCATCGCCACCAGCTCAATGCCTTCATCGCGCAGCTCCGCCAGCACCCGGTGCAAAGACACCGCATCCGGCGTGGTATGCGTCGTTGCCTTCAGGCTGCCCGGACGACCGTAACCAAGCGTGCCGACTACTGCGGCTGACATTCCCAGCCCTTCCGCCAGTTGCGCGACGTAATGAGTGACGGAAGACTTGCCGTTAGTGCCGGTAACTCCCACCACTTTCATGCGATGCGTCGCCTGCCCGAAAAACCGGTGCGCGACAATCCCGACTACTGGCCGCACATTGTCGAGCTCAATAAAGACCACATCGCCTTTTTCATAAACGTGCTGACGCGTTCCCGGCAGCAGCACTGCACGAGCACCTCTGGCCAAAGCATCTTCCACATACTGAGCGCCGTTTGAACTGACGCCCTCAGCTGCGATAAACAAAGCGCCGCTGGTAACTTTTCTGCTGTCCAGTTGGATATCAGACAGCCAGCAATCCAAAGCGGCCGGCACTTCCGTGATCCCTTTCAACAGTTCCGCCAGTCGTTGTTGCGCGACACCTGGCATATCAGCCTCCATTCCTTTTGCTGTCGGAGCCGCTTGCTCCTGCGACCATAGGGATAGTCCGATCCGGCGCCACGTTCAGCAGGCGCAACGCATTAGCCACCACTCTGGCGAAAACCGGCGCAGAGACTTCTCCACCGTAATATTCCGAGCCCTGCGGTTCACTCATCACGATCGCCATCGCCAGTCTGGGCTTCTCAACCGGCGCCAAGCCTGCAAACACCGCGTTATAAGCGTCATCCGCATACCCATGCTCACCCACTTTGTGAGTAGTGCCTGTTTTCCCCGCCACACGATACTCGGCGACGTGCGCTCGGGTTCCAGTACCGCCTTTCAGCACCACTGTCTCCAGCATTTCCCTGATCTGCCTGGAAATGCCAGCCGGCATAACCTGTTGCGGAGCAACGCCTTGCTGCCCGCCCCTGATCAAACTTACTGGCATGCGCACGCCATCGGCTGCGATCGCCATATACGACTGCGCCAACTGCAGCGCAGTAACGGACAGCCCGTAACCATATGACAGCGTCGCCAGACGAATAGGCTGCCACTTGGTGAAGTTCGGCAATACACCTACCGCTTCCCCTGGAAACTCAATGCCGGACGACTGTCCAAAGCCGGCTTGGTAGAAGGTTTCAAAAACCGCTTCTCCGCCGACTTTCAGCGCCACCTTGCTGGTGCCGACGTTACTGGACTTGGTGATAATGGAAACCAGGTCCAGAGTGCCGTAGTCGCGAGCGTCGCGAATTGTCTGACCATTCAAACGCAGGAAACCCGGACTGGTGTTGATCCGGGTTTCTGCTGTAAAACTCCCTGTCTTAAGCGCCGCGGCTATCGACAAGGGTTTGACGGTAGACCCGGGCTCGAACAAATCCGTCACCGCCCGATTTCGCAACCCCGAGGGGTTCATACTGTCTCGATTGTTGGGGTTGAACGAGGGCTGATTCACCATCGCCAACACCTCTCCGGTCCTCACATCCAATATCACTAATGACCCGGATTTGGCGTGGTGCGCCTCAACCGCCGCCTTCAACTCCCGATACGCCATATACTGCAGACGCAAATCGATGCTGAGTTGCAAATCAGTACCGGACTGCGCGTCCTGCAGCAGGCTCAAATCTTTGATCACATACCCGCGGCGGTCTTTCAGCACTTTCTTGCTGCCATTAACGCCGCGCAAGTACTCGTCAAAAGCCAGCTCAACGCCTTCCTGGCCTTTCTCGTCGATATCCGTGATACCTACGATATGCGCCGCCACCTCCCCAGCAGGGTAATAGCGTTTGAATTCGCGCTTTGCGTACAACCCCTGCAGTTTCAGCTCCATCGCCAGTCGTCCGGTTTCTGGCGATAGTTGACGCTGTACGTATATGAACTCTTTGCTCTTATGACGGCGCAGTCGCTTCACCATCTCGTCGGATTGCATGCCAAGCAAATCCGCCAGCTTACGCCAGCCTTCATCATTCTCCTGCGCTTCTTGGGGGTTCGCCCACAATGTCACGACCGGCGCGCTGACCGCCAAAGGCTCGCCATTGCGATCCAGTATCTTGCCGCGGGTCGCCTGAATCGGCTCGACCCGAACGGTGCGCATATCGCCTTGCGAGCGCAGGAATTCATGATTAATCACCTGCAAATCAACGACGCGCCAGACCAGCACAATAAAACACGCAACCAGCATGATAGCCACGGCATAGTAACGCCAAAGCATAGCCGGAGCCGCTTGCCCGCTCTCGGCCTGCTCCATGGCCCCACGCCGAGCTGTCCGCCGGTCGTTGGCTTTCATCTCACAATCTCTATTTTGGTGGCGTCAGGCACATGCATACCGAAGCGCTGATCTGCAATCTGCTCCACTCGGCTATGAGCGCTCCAGGCGCTTTCTTCCAGCAATAGCTGGGTCCATTCACGCTCGTAGCGGTCTTTATCCCGCTGCAGCGTCTGCAGCTCAATAAACTGCTGCCGATTCAAGTGCACTGCATAAACCGTGGCGACGCCGGACACCACCAGAGTCGCCAGCAATGACAAAGTAATCAGCGCCCGCCCCTTGATCATGCTTGCAGCAAGGCGGCACGTCTCACCCCACCACTCCAATACGACAGGCAAAATCGGCTCACGAACCGTTTTGCTGCGTCTCGTCGTCAGTGGCGTAGCCTGACCTGTAGAACGAATCAAAATCATCAACATTTCTCCAATACACGCATTACGGCGCTGCGCGCCCGTACATTGGCTGCGACTTCAGTTTCGCCTGCGCGGATTTTCTTACCTACCAATTTGGCTTTGGGTGGCGCGTCATCCACCACCGGCAGCCATTTCGGGGTCTTGGGCCCTCGCACAATATCTCGCATGTACTGTTTGACCATGCGGTCTTCGAGAGAATGGAAGCTGATAACCGTCAAGCGTCCGCCCGGCTTAAGCACGCCGAACGCCTGCTCCAGCCCCTGGGCCAGATCGTCCAACTCCCTGTTGATGTATATCCTGATAGCCTGAAACGCGCGCGTCGCCGGATTCTTGCCTTTCTCCCAACGGGGGTTGGCCGCCGCGACGATTTCCGCCAGCTGCAAAGTCCGGGTAATGGGTTGAGTCTGACGCGCCGCCACAATGGCCTTCGCCATCCGACGCGCAAAACGCTCTTCACCCAAATCCCAAAGCACCTTGCTGATTTCTTCTTCTTTTGCGGTATTCACCCACTCGGAAGCAGACTGACCGCTGTCCGGGTCCATACGCATATCCAATGGCCCGTCCTGCATAAAGCTGAAGCCCCTTTCGGCTTCATCCAATTGCGGGGAGGAAACGCCCAGATCAAGCAGTACGCCGTCAACCCCAGGCCATTGCAGTTCAGAAACGAACGAAGCCATGTCAGCAAAGGAGCCTTGCCGGAATAGA
The DNA here is from genome assembly GCF_030719035.1 of Hahella sp. HNIBRBA332. NCBI lineage: Bacteria > Pseudomonadati > Pseudomonadota > Gammaproteobacteria > Oceanospirillales > Hahellaceae > Hahella > Hahella aquimaris. The sequence continues at coordinate 6,905,072 of NZ_CP132203.1, read as the reverse complement.
AATCTGTCGTCGCCAGAAAACCTTTCCATCGCCGTCCGCCTCGCACGTGGATCTTTGTCGATACCCAGCAGCCGCCCTTGCGGCCCCAGCGCCTTCAATATCTCCGCACTGTGTCCGCCGCGCCCGAAGGTGCCGTCTATATAAAGCCCATCCGCCTTGACGCCCAGAGCCTCAACAGCCTCGGCCAATAAAACCGTTACGTGTCCGTATTGATTACTTTCCATAGTGTTAAAGCGCGATGTTCATCAGTTCTTCCGGGACATCCTGACCAAGCGCATCCTCATCCAGATATTCATCGCGCCGCTTCGTCCAATGATCTTCGTCCCACAACTCAAACTTCTTACCCTGACCCAATAGAATCAATTTCTTATCCAGATATGCGTATTCACGTAGCGGCTGGGACAACAACACGCGTCCCGCACCATCAATTTCAAGTTCAGTGGCGTGCCCCAACAAGAGCCGCTGGATGCGCCGAGTCGCCGGGTTGTACGCGGGAAGCGCAGCGATTTGGCTTTCAATCTGCTCCCACTCCGGCAGTGGATAAATCAGAAGGCAGCGTTCTTGTGTATCAATGGTCGCAATCATTTGGTTATTGCTTATTTCGGCAATACGATCCCGGTAACGCGTTGGCATGGCAAAGCGCCCCTTTGAATCCATGTTGATCGCATTGACCCCTCTAAACACTTATTTGCCCATCTCAGAAGGTTTTCGCCACAAAAAACCACAATCATCCACTTTTACCCACTTTTACACACTATAGAAAGCGGAAGGCAACATTTCAAGATGATTAAGTTACGGATGGGTCAATAATTTCCTCTTAAAAGACAAGTAGTTACAGAAAAAAAGGGGAAAAAATAGACAGATTTGAGACAAAAATAGCTTTGCAATCAAAGCGCTAGAGGAATTTCTTTAGATACAAGCTCGCATCTAAGAATATTTAGCTATAAAGACCACATTGGTAAATTAAACGAGGCATGTACACGCCCAATTACTGGCCGCACAGTTTCACTGTTAAGAGAAGTTAACCCTGAAACTCTCATACGCAAGAGATTCAGGGTTAAAAAGAGAAAAGAAGAGCTTGTCTGTAAGCCGGGTTCTGTCGTGGACAGTCATTCATCTGGGATGCATGTCGCCATGCACCTCTAGCGACCTACCCGGATCCAGCGTGGGCCACGCCATTGGATCCCTATTTGGTCTTGCTCCGAGTGGGGTTTTCCATCGCCATGGACTGTTACCAGCCATGCGGTGCGCTCTTACCGCACCATTTCAACCTTACCGTTCTGCCGAAGCAGACTTAGGCGGTATACTTTCTGTTGCACTTTCCGTCGACTCGCGCCGCCCAGGCGTTACCTGGCACTTTGCCCTGTGGAGCCCGGACTTTCCTCCATCCCGCGCCCAATAAAGGATGCGAAACAGCGACTGCCTAACAAGCTCTTGGCGGCAAGATTAGCGATTTCCCTCTTCCGACACAAGCTTTGCGCCAGCATGTCACTAAAGAAGTCGCAAAGTTACTCACCCTTTAACGCCAGCGCCTGCTGATAAAGCTCGTTTTTTCCCACTCCCGTCAGCGATGAAGCCAGCGCCGCCGCCTTTTTAACTGGCAACTCTTTGAGCAACGCCTGCAGCAGTTGTGACACTTTGATTTCCACGGAGTCGCCTTGTTCTTTGCGCTCCCCCTTCACCAATACGACAAACTCACCGCGCTGCTGATTTCCATCCGCCTGCATCCAGGCTTTAACCTCCTGAACGCAGCCCGCCTTTATCGTCTCAAAGGTTTTGGTCAGCTCTCTGGCGATTACCACTTCCCGGGCTCCCCCCATTACCGCTTCTAAATCCTCCATCATCGCCAAGATCCGGTGGGGAGACTCATAGAACACCATCGTCCGAGGCTCGTCAGCCAGTTCCTGCAAGCGCCCACGTCGTCCAGAGCCCTTGGCGGGCAGAAAACCTTCAAAAACAAATCGCTCACTAGGCATGCCGGAAGCGGACAAGGCCGCCACCAACGCACAGGCGCCGGGAACTGGCGTGACGGCGAAGCCCGCCTCTCTAGTCGCCCGCACCAAAGGAAAACCAGGGTCCGATATCAGCGGCGTCCCAGCATCAGATATCAAAGCGATAGACTTTCCCGTCGCCAGTTCTGCCAACAAACGCTCTGTTTTCGCCTCTTCATTGAACTGATGCAAAGAGGTCATTGGCGCATCAACGCCAAAATGACTCAATAACTTGCCGCTATGCCGAGTATCTTCCGCCGCAATCAAATCCACCGATTTTAATATGGCGATCGCTCTGGGAGTCATATCATCCAAATTGCCAATCGGGGTCGCCACTATGTATAAAACACCCTTTGCTTCGCTCATAATTCTTTCATCTTGTTAATAACTGAAATTTCCACCCCAACCTTGGCCTTTGCTAGAATGGCTGTTGCTTTTATATTTACACTCGGCTTCTCGCATATCGCCGCCATTATATAACCGCCGCGGCCGGCCTAAGTTAACCATAAATCCGGCCTGACTTATAACTATTGCTCTCTGGTAAGCGCATGCAGCGAAAACATAATTATCCATTTCACGTCCTGCTTTTAACATTATTCCTGTCTTTTTTAAGCGGCTGTGAGGGCTTACCCGTCAAAGGCGGCGACTCCAGCTCGCAAGGCGCAACGACTCAGGACGAAGCGGAGAGAGAACTCCAGCTTGCCCAAAATACGCTGCCGCCCGAGCAGGCTAATCACAAATTGAAAGCGCTGGACATTTACCTCGCTCGAGGCGACTACGCAAACGCACAAAAAGTAGTGGAATCTATCAACTCCACCACCCTGACGCTGCCTCAGATGGAACAGTATATTATCCTTGGCGCAACACTGGCCTTGGAGCAGAACCGGCCAGACCAAGCCCTTTCTTATTTCAACGCCGCCCCATCCGGCGCCTTCGCCAGCCGGCCAGTAGACATTCAACTTCGCGCCAATGAATTACACGCCAAAGCGCTTATGGCGACGGGTTCATCTCTGGACGCTGCGCAGCTTCTCATTTATGCATCAGGCCTTTATACCGGCGAAGAATACTGGCGAGTACTGGACGATGTTTGGAATGCATTACGCGCCACTCCCAGCCTGGAACTAAGCCACGCGCTGGAGACTGCACAAGACCATGACTGGCGGGGATGGCTTGAACTGATCACCGCCGTACGCCAAAACCAATTTAGTCTGGAAATGCAATTGGCGGCCCTGAAAAGCTGGCGCCAGCAATGGGCCGACCATCCCGCAGCGAAAAGACTCCCTGCCGAGCTCAAGATGCTGGCGGAGCTGCCTAATGAGCGCCCCAGCAAAATCGCACTGCTGGCGCCGCTAAGCGGCAATCTGGCAAAAGCAGGCGAAGCTATCCGTGACGGCTTTTTAGCGGCTTACTACCAGGACATCAACAGCAGCGAAAGCAACGGACAAGGCCCTGAAATTCAGATTATAGACTCAGGCTCTATCGAAAATATCGCCGACCTATACCTCTCTTTACAATTAGAAGGCTACGATCTGATTATCGGCCCTCTGGAGAAAGAAGCCGTCGCCCAACTCGCGGGCTTCCCTGAGCTTGATCCCCCTGTACTTGCATTGAACTACCTGGATGAAGGAGTCACCCCGCCTCCTGGCATGTACCAATACGGACTGGCCGCCGAAGACGAAGTGCGTCAGATAGCCAGAAAGCTAATGTCGGAAGGAAAGCGTGGCGTTGCAGTGATTTATCCTGACTCGCCATGGGCGATAAAACTCGCCAGTGTGCTGGACAGAGAATATGAAGCGGCCAACCTCCCTTTACCCATCCCATACAAATATGTCGAGGGCGAAAACTATTCGGACGGCATCGCCCACCTACTGCAGATCAATGCAAGCAAGCAAAGAGCCAGAAAACTGAAGTCAGTTGCAGGCAAATTTGAGTATGAGCCGCGTCGTCGACAGGATATTGATGCGATCATCATGATCTCTACACCTTATGTAGCCAGACAGCTAAAGCCCTTGCTACTGTTCCACTACGCCAGCGATCTGCCTGTCTACGCCACATCGCAGATATACGGCGGCGTCCCACAACCAGATAAAGATCACGACCTGAATGGCATTCATTTTACGGAAACGCCTTGGCTGCTGAGCCAGTCTTTACCTCTCAAACAAGATATTCGCTACGTCGCTGACACCACGCGCTATGAAAGACTGTATGCAATGGGCGCCGACGCTTACACTATCGCCCCGCGACTCAGCCTCATGCGCCAATTCCCAGACAGCCAGATACAAGGCACGACAGGCAATCTATTTATGAATGACGCCCAGCAAATTCGTCGCATACTGGAATGGGCGATATTTGAAAGAGGGGTGGCGAAAGCGGAATTAAACAGCCCTGAGCCAATCTCCCAATAATGCCCTTTAAGCGCCTGATCAAGTCTATTGATATTGGCCGCGCTGCAGAAAGCCAAGCGGAGAAATTCGCTCGCGCTCAAGGACTCACCATCGTTGAGCGCAATTTTCGTTGCAAAGGGGGAGAGATTGATCTTATCGCCAAGCACGGCGAACACTTGGTTTTTATTGAAGTTCGCCACCGCAGCAACGACAAGTTCGGCAGCGCTGCAGAGTCCATCACTCAAAAAAAGCAGCAACGCATTATCCTTGCCGCGAGCATATACCTTCAGAAGAAAGGTTTAACAAACACGCCATGTCGATTTGATGTTATCGTGGGAAACCTCAAATCAAATACCGGCTTTCAATGGATACCAGACGCATTTAGCTGCTGGTGACGCCACCTTTTCGCACCAACGTACACCACCGTTAATTCCGGATTTTTATATGAACAGTATTGAACGCATCATCCACCTCTTCGAAGAAAGCATTAAAGCGAAGCAAGTGTCCGCACAATCACTCCCCCCACTGATTGAGGCGGCAGGCCAGTTGATGGTTCATGCTCTTCTTAGCGACCACAAAATTCTCTCTTGCGGTAATGGCGGTTCAGCCGGAGATGCACAGCACTTCTCCTCGGAACTGCTGAACCGTTTTGAGCGAGAGCGCCCTAGCTTACCGGCAATCGCCCTGACGACTGACACCTCAACACTGACGTCCATCGCCAACGACTACAGCTACAACGAAGTGTTCTCCAAGCAGATACGCGCCCTAGGCCAAGAAGGCGACGTGCTTTTGGCCATTTCCACAAGCGGTAATTCAGCAAATGTGATTCAAGCAATTCAAGCAGCCCACGACAGGGGAATGAAAGTGGTCGCATTAACAGGAAAAGATGGTGGAAATATGGCCTCCTTGCTGCAGGCTGAAGATGTCGAAATCCGAGTTCCAATGACTTCTACTGCGCGCATCCAGGAAGTACATCTATTAACAATACATACCCTTTGCGACTACATCGACCGCGAGATTTTTGGCCCAATCGATTAACGCAACAAAAAAGCCGGATTCAAGGCTTTCACCTTGCGTCCGGCTCTTCAGATTCTAAAGCCCTAATCGTTTATTTGACGATCTTCAGGCTCGGTTTGGAACCTTCTCGCCCTCCACCTTTCGGGGGAGGCGCTGGAGGAGTCCCTGGCTTACCTTTATTGCTGGGCGGCTCAGGCGCTCCACCAGGCTCAGAGCCAAAGACCATACCCTGACCATTTTCCTTCGCGTATATAGCCAATACCGCCATTACCGGAACGGACACTTGACGCGGCACACCACCAAAACGGGCGCTAAATTCAAGATAATCATTACCTATACTCAAACCTCGTACGGCCTGCGGACTGATATTGAGCACGATTTGGCCATTGCTCACAAAGTCACGCGGCACTTCTACACCTTGAAGCGATGCATCCACTACCACATAAGGCGTGAGATGATTATCAAGAATCCACTCGTTCAGAGCTCGCAACAAATAGGGACGACTGGGAGTCATTGGTTTTGCCAATTCAATTTGAGCTTAAGGGGCCTTGTACAGACCCCTTCAGTTAGACGTATCAGCTAAACATTTCCTGTTCGATATCGGACAGGCTAGCTTTAAAGGACTCGCGCGAGAACAGGCGCTCCATGTACTTGATCAACGGCTTAGCCGGCTTTTCAGGAAGCTCAATCTTCATGAGCTTTAAACGCCATAACAGTGGAGCGACGCAGCAGTCTACAATTGTAAACTCCTCGCTCATAAAATACGGCTTTTCTGAAAAGATAGGGGCGGCGGCTATCAAGCTTTCACGAAGCTGTTTACGCGCCTCTTCAACCTCTGCAGTGTCAGTTTTACTTTGCAGAACAATATCCGCCAAGCTACACCAATCTTTTTGGATTCGGTACATCAACAACCGGCTCTGCGCTCGCGCAACCGGATATACCGGCAATAGAGGCGGATGAGGGAAACGCTCATCCAAATACTCCATCATGATGTTTGGTTCGTACAGCGACAGCTCACGATCCACCAAGGTTGGCAGCGTGTTATAAGGATTTAGGTCGGCAATTTCCGCAGGCTTATCATCAGGATCAACATCGATGATATCTACAGCCACCCCTTTCTCAGCCAAAACAATACGAACTCTATGACTGTAGTGGCTCTGCGGATCAGAAAAAAATGTCATTGATGACCGTTTGGTCACGACTCCCATAGAATTACCTCGGTCGCTTGCAACTCAGATTATTCAGAAAGAAAAATTCCAGCATCAGGGGCACCCGATGCTGGAGCTTTTATCCAAGGTCGAACATTATACACGAAAAGACTAGTGAACGTCTTTCCAATATTCTCTGTTGAGGAGGTATGCAGGAACGAACAGAACCACCAAGAACAACAACACGAACGGGGCGATCTCTTCACTTTCCAACCTTGACGGCTCGCCTACATAAGCCAGGAAGTTGACCATATCTCGAATCGCAGCATCATACTCCTGCGGCTCCATGCTGCCCGTTGTAGCAAATGACTTACACCCCGGCGCACCAACTTCAACACCACTTAGGGGGTCAATACCCGCCTTGCTGCCCAGCTCTGGCTTTTCAGCGCACAGTCCCTGCAGATCGACTAGAACATGGGGCATACCAACGTCTTTAAATACAACATTGTTGACACCCCACGGACGAGACTCGTCTTTATAGAATCCCCGCAAATAGCTATACAACCAATCCGGCCCGCGCAACCTAGAAACCAGAGTCAAATCAGGAGGCGCTGCGCCAAACCAACTTTGCGCCATGGAAGGAGCCATTGCGATATCCATCAGCTGCCCGATCTTCGCATCGCCGAAGATTAGATTCTCTTCGTAAAGGTTGTGCGGAATACCGATATCATCCGCTACACGCTCATAACGAGAATACTTTAATGAGTGGCAGCCCATGCAATAGTTGGTAAACATCGCAGCCCCTCTTTGCAAAGAAGGCTTATCGCGAATATCAACATCCACATGATCCAAATGAACGTCTCCGCCGCCGGCCGCATGTGCAAGAGACGTCACGCACGAGAGAAGCAGAACTTTGAGTATGCTTTTCATTAGTGAGTCACCCTCTCTGGTACAGGTTTAGTCTTTTCTGCTCTGGTATACCAAGGCATCAATAGGAAGTAAGCGAAATATAAGCCTGTACATAGAGGAGCAAGCCAACTCGGCTGCTCATTAGCCGGCAAGACTCCACAAACGCCCAAAATTACGAAGCTGACGACAAGCACTAAAAGTGCAATTTTACTCATCGCTCCCTTATAACGAATAGACTTCACAGGGCTGCGATCCAACCAAGGCAACACAAACAGAATTGCTATTGCAGCCCCCATAACGACGACGCCCCAGAACTTCGCGTCCACACCAAATAGTGGGTATGTGATTGCACGAAGCATCGCGTAGAAAGGTGTGAAGTACCATACCGGCGCAATATGCTCAGGGGTTTTCAGCGGGTTTGCCGGCTCGAAGTTAGGCTTTTCAAGGAAGTAGCCATTCATTTCAGGAAAATAGAATACGACTACGCAGAATACGAACAAGAATACAATCAAAGCTACGATGTCATGCACCGTATAGTAGGGGTGAAAGGGAATTCCATCTTTAGGAATGCCGTTTTCATCCTTATTCTTTTTAATTTCAACGCCATCCGGGTTATTAGACCCCACTTCATGTAGCGCCAAAATATGCAATACCACCAAACCAAGCAGTACGATTGGTAAAGCGATGACATGCAAAGCAAAGAATCGGTTAAGGGTAATACCCGATATTAGATAGTCGCCCCGAATCCATTGAGCCAAGTCTTCCCCCACATAAGGTATGGCCCCAAATAGAGAAACAATAACTTGCGCGCCCCAGTATGACATTTGCCCCCAAGGCAACAAATAGCCCAAGAATGCTTCCGCCATCAAGCACAGATAGATGGTCATGCCAAAGATCCAAACTAGCTCACGGGGCTTTTTATAAGAACCGTACAAGAGCCCTCGGAACATATGCAGGTAAACGACGACAAAGAAAGCGGATGCGCCAGTCGAATGCATCAATCGAATCAGCCACCCGAACTCAACATCGCGCATAATGTACTCTACTGAAGCAAACGCGCCTTCAGCGGAGGGGTTATAGCTCATTGTCAACCAAATGCCCGTAAGCAACTGGTTAATTAGAACAACCAAAGACAAAGAACCAAAGAAATACCATACGTTAAAGTTTTTTGGCGCATAGTACTTGCTCATGTGCTTTTCGAAGGCATCGACGATTGGCAGGCGATCGTCGATCCACTGGATAAGCTTCTGCATTATGCGTTCTCCTTGTCTTCACCTACGATGAGGTTCACGTCATCAACATACATGTGGGGAGGCACTTCAAGATTCTTTGGAGCAGGAACATCTTTGAAGACCCTTCCCGCCAAGTCGAACTTGCTACCATGACAAGGACAGTAAAAACCGCCAACGGTTTCATCGGGAATGACCTCTGGCAAGAACTTTGGCGAGCAACCCAGATGCGTACAAATTCCAACCAGTATGACGTATTCATCTTTGATGGAGCGATGAGGGTTTTGAGCGTATGCGGGTTGCTGTAGCTTTTCGGATTGCGGGTCCTGCAGTTCTTCCGTAATCGAATCCAAGCCTTTCAGCATTTCCGGCGTTCTCCGCACAACCCAAACAGGCTTGCCCCGCCATTCAACAGTCATCTGTTGACCAGGTTCAAGCTTACTGATATTGACCTTAACAGGCGCGCCAGCGGCTTTTGCTTTAGCGCTAGGGTTCCAGGAAGCGACAAAAGGCACGGCTGCGCCGATGGCGCCGATACCTCCAACGACCGAGGTTGCTCCCACCAGAAAACGACGGCGGCTCTTATTCACGTCGTCTTTCGTCATACTAGGTTTCTCCCATCAGGCAGCAATTTGAGGCCAAAATCAGGCCATTATGCTCTTATTTCTTCAGGCGTAAAATCCGGCTGACATACTAATTAAAATGCCTTATCGATACAAGGACGACGCACGTGCGGCGAGGCCTTGTCTCAACAATATTGATCCAAGTTAAATATCCGTCGGACGATTTTCGCTTATGTTCAGCGGAAACAAAAAAGCCCGGATTACCGGGCTTTTTATTTTAGCGTATCGATTAACGCTTGGAGAATTGCGGACGCTTACGCGCTTTACGCAGACCCACTTTCTTACGTTCAACTTCACGAGCATCGCGAGTAACGTAACCGGCCTTACGCAGCGGAGAACGATTCGCTTCATCATATTGAATCAGCGCACGAGTGATGCCGTGACGAATTGCGCCAGCTTGGCCAGAAGGACCACCGCCTTTAACAGTAACAAATACATCAAAATTGCCAATAGAGTCCAACAACTCCAGAGGCTGACGTACGACCATACGCGCGGTTTCACGACCAAAGTATGAATCCAGATCAGTCTGGTTCACAGTAATTTTTCCGCTACCGGGTCTCAGGAAGACGCGAGCAGTCGAAGTTTTACGACGACCTGTACCGTAGTATTGAGTAACAGACATATCCACCTTCCTTAAATTTTCAGTTCAATCGGTTGCTGAGCGGTATGCGGGTGTTCAGCCGAAGCGTATACCTTGAGCTTTTTCAGCATCGCACGACCTAAAGGATTGCGCGGCATCATGCCTTTAACAGCTGTTTCGATAACACGCTCAGGAGCATGTTGGATCAGCTTATCGAAAGACATTTCTTTCAAGCCGCCAGGATAGCCTGTGTGACGATAGTACATTTTGTCTTGAGCTTTGTTACCAGTAACACGCACTTTCTCTGCGTTTACCACAACAATGTAATCCCCAGTGTCAACATGAGGGGTATATTCCGCTTTGTGCTTGCCCCTCAAGCGACGGGCGATTTCAGTAGAAAGACGTCCAAGCGTCTTGTCGGTCGCGTCTATAACATACCAGTCACGCTTTACGGTTTCTGGCTTAGCGCTGATCGTTTTCATTTAAATCCCGCCTTACTCTTAAATTCTCGGCTGATTAATCCAAATAAAACGCACGCTGCGCCTCTCCTTCGGGGAAAGTTACAACGACGTTCTGACTTTTCGAAACTCGGGCTTCGGGGCTTCGCCAAAGTTCCTAACTATATTGCAAATCCGGGCGCAGGATTATATTGCACTTCCTGCTCAATTGCTACTCTAAATCCAATTAATTACACAGCCCACAAAGTTAAGGCTTCGACTCAAGGCTTGGGAAAATCGAATGTATCGATAGTGTTTTGAAGAATCGTGTCGGATATCCGTTCTGGGGCCTCTTCTCTCAAAGCGCACAACACACTAAATACCAGGGGAATCAATTCTGGTGAATTACGCCGCCCCTGTCGACCACACAACGGCATATCCGGAGCGTCGGTTTCTAACAACAGGGACTCCAAGGGAAGTCTGGAAATCGCTTTCCTGGTTTTTTGCGCTCGGTCATAGGTGATGACGCCGCCAACACCTAATTTGAGCCCCAGCCTTACAAACTGCATCCCCTCTTCATAGCTTCCTGAGAAGGCGTGCACAACACCACACTTAACGCCAGATTCTTTGACCAGCTTCACAAGCTGACTATGAGTCTTTCTTGAGTGAAGAATCACAGGAAGATCTAGCGCTTTCGCCATCCTTAGCTGCTCACACAAAAAAAGCATCTGCGAGTCAAAATCAATGTCCGCCGTTGCATCCAGCCCACATTCGCCCACGGCGGAGACATCCGTACGCTGTTCGCGCAACCTGTCACCCAACTCATTCAGATGGAATTCTGAGTGCTCGCGCAGATAGAGAGGATGGATACCCAGCGCGAAATCAAGCTCGTCAAAGCTCTTAGCCAACTGAGATATACGAGCCCAATTTTGAATACCTACCGAGGGCGCAACGATACGCTTTACCCCCAATTCCCTGGCACTGAGTAACACCTCTTCCCTGTCGTCATCGAAATCGGGAAAATCAAAGTGGCAATGGCTATCTATAAAAGTCGCCATCGCCAATCCTCTTAGTGCTCCCGCGTCTTCCGGAACTGAACATCCGGGTAACGCTCGATGGCGAGCTGCAAGTTAACATTCGTCGGCGCAAGATAGGTTAAGTTGTCACCACCGTCGAGTGATAAGTTTTCGGATACCTTCCGCCTGAATTCTTCCAGCTTTTTCGGATCTTTTGCATCAACCCAGCGAGCCGTGGAAACATTTACCGGCTCGTACACCGCTTCCACCTTGTATTCAGACTTGAGGCGATGCACCACCACATCAAACTGCAACATCCCCACTGCCCCAACAATCAAGTCGTTGTTATTGAGTGGCCTGAACACCTGCACAGCGCCCTCTTCAGACAACTGAATCAGACCTTTTTGTAGCTGCTTGGACTTTAAAGGATCCTTCAGGCGAATACGGCGGAATAGCTCCGGTGCAAAGTTAGGGATGCCGCTAAATTTCAACTCTTCCCCTTCGCTGAAGGTATCGCCAATCTGAATAGTGCCGTGGTTATGCAAGCCGATGATGTCGCCTGCGAACGCCTCTTCCGCCCGAGCTCGGTCTCCCGCCATGAAAGTCAGCGCGTCAGCAATACGAACATCTTTACCTAATCGCACATGCTTTATTTTCATGCCCTGTTCGTAACGTCCTGAACAGACCCTCAAGAAGGCGATTCGGTCACGATGAAGCGGATCCATATTGGCCTGTATCTTGAACACAAAGCCGGAAAACTTCTCGTCTTCCGCCTCAACAATGCGCTTGTCAGTCTCTCTGGGCTGAGGAGATGGAGCCCATGCAACCAAACCATCCAACATATGATCAACGCCAAAGTTACCTAGCGCTGTGCCAAAAAATACTGGGGTCAACTCACCAGCCAAAAAAGCCTGATGATCGAATTCATGAGAAGCGCCTTGCAACAATTCGATTTCGCCGCGCAAATTCTCTGCGTCCGAGCCAAGTACCTGATCTAATTCAGGGTTATCCAAGCCTTTAATCGTGCGCCCATCCTGGAGAGTATGCCCCTTACCAGTCTGGTATAAAATGACTTCGTCCCGCAGAAGATGGTATACGCCCTTGAACCCCTTACCCATTCCAATGGGCCAGGAAATAGGCGCGCACTTAATTTTCAGCACATCCTCGACCTCATCCAACAACTCCATTGGATCTCGAATATCGCGGTCAAGTTTATTCATGAAAGTAATGATTGGCGTATCGCGCAGCCGTGTGACTTCCATTAACTTGATAGTGCGCTCCTCGACACCTTTTGCGCTGTCTATGACCATCAAACATGAGTCAACCGCAGTCAAAGTACGATAGGTGTCTTCAGAGAAGTCTTCGTGACCCGGGGTATCAAGCAGGTTTACCAGAGAGTCGTCATAAGGGAACTGCATAACGGAAGTGGTTACGGAGATACCTCGCTCTTTTTCCATTTCCATCCAGTCGGATTTCGCAAATTGGCCGGACTTTTTACCTTTTACTGTACCGGCTTTCTGCAACGCACCGCCATGTAAGAGCACTTTCTCAGTAATGGTGGTTTTACCCGCATCAGGGTGAGAGATAATGGCGAATGTACGACGGCGTTTGATTTCTTCACGAAGTCCCATGACAAACCTTGAACATCTGGCGAATTGAGGGCGAACATTATAGCGCCGCAAACAGAGTGTCAAAAGCTATTGATAGCGACTGGAATCAAAGGTTCTAAGCACACTTGGGAAATACACCATCATACCTGTCGCCAACATTCCATTAATCACGCCTTCAGGCAAGGCTATCAAAGGGAGATAAGCGAGCATTAAAGAGTGATCCTGACTCCATTCGCCGCCTCCGAGCCAGCAAATCGACATTCCAAACAATACGCTGCCGACTATCGACAGTCCACCGCCCAGAAAACCGTTGACCAAAGGATAAGCAAAGAACAGCCGCCCACCAGACTTCCTTTCCATATCTACAGCCCATTTGGTCACCATTACGGGGATGAATACTACCCCTAGAAAATTCAAAGGGATAAGCAGCCAGGGAGTAGAGCCCAAGAGCGCCAGTAACGATAATCCGATAAAGCCGGCAAGCAGCGTCAACTCCCAATCCAGAACCAGGGTTAGCGCGCTTAGAAGGAGAAAATGAAGAGAAACGCCAAAATCGACATCAATTCTGAGGCGCCAAAACAACCCCAGGGCCAATGCACATCCCCAGAAAATATGCTGCAACGTATTGTCTTGCCGCAAAAGTGCATGGCAGCGCCTAACCCACAACAGAGCGATATACCCAATTATCACTCCCCACAACCCCAGCTCAACAGCCAAAGGCAACAAGTCGGAGCGCAGATATTCCACAACTTACTCTTCGCAACGCAATTTCATCGACATAACAATGGCGTCTTCACGACCATCGGAAGCGGGGTAATAGGCTTTTCGGTAACCAATCTCATTAAAGCCCAACTTTCTGTACAGCTGCACGGCTGCGACATTGCTGGCGCGCACCTCTAAAAATAGCTCCACCATATTTTGCGCACGAAAACGCTCCAGCAAAAACGCCATAAAAGATGCCCCCATACCATTTCCTTGCAGCGCTCGCGCTACGCATAAATTAAGCAAGTGTGCTTCGTCTATAACCATTGAGGTTACCGCATGTCCGACCACTTCGTCTTTATATATAGCGACCCAACATTCAGAAGCTCCCGTCAAACACTCTTTAAAAACACCTTCAGTCCAAGGATGAGAATAAGCCCCACGCTCATTATTTAAAACTAAGGGTAAGTCCGCTTCGGTCATTAACCTGAAAGCAAGATCGGATTTTTGATCAGTCATTGGAGTAGAGATACTGACGAAGCTTGCGCCACACGAATTTTTTGATGGATGGGTTATGAAGCATTTCATTTAAAGACGGCAATTGCAGAAGCCTGTCGTCCTTCCACAAAGGGTCCAAACCGCCTAAAGCCACCGCAATTTCTGCGTCACAGAATAGAATGCAGTACTTCAGACTATTGGGGGCAGCCCAGCGCGCCAGAAGTTTAGTCAGCATCGCGTCGTCTTGCATCGGCAACCCTTTGCGTTCAAATGGCGGCCAGGAGAAAAGGCTATACGCATCTTTCCATTGCTCTCCCAAGCCAACCGCCAACGCAATATTGGCCAGAAGCTGGCCACCGGACGATTCAGGAGTTATATCTGCTTCTCCCTTAGACAGCGCCAGCATCCCAATGTCATCCCCTTTTATGCTCATCGCACGCAGCTTATTGATAGTTGGAGGAGATGATTTTACCAATACAGGTATTGGGGAAGCGTCTTTCTTATCCTGTTCCTGGGTTTTCTTCTGTTTAACCTGCTCCGGCTGAGCGATAGCAGACATCGTTTGGCGAAGAGCCGCTGCTTGCTGAGCGCTTTTTAATGATGGCGCTTTGAGCGGACTGGCTTTGCTCGCGCGTCGCTCTATATCTCGATTATCTAGTTCCTCAGATGTCTCCTCGAACTCAAATAGTGTGGAAGGAGCAGCATTCGGCAATTGACGGCGTGCATACCACACCGCAATTCCCATTTCACTTAAATATGTCTGTCTGTCGTTCTCGTACAAAAAGTTCATAATTGTATTCGCAGGAAAAATCACACTTCACTCTGCGGATGCTGCTTCCTTTTATCTGAAGAAATCAGGTTCAGGGCGTTGATATATGCCTTCGCTGAAGCGATCACAATATCGGTGTCCGCGCCAACGCCATTTACGATCCTGCCTCCACGCTCCAGACGGACAGTCACCTCTCCCTGCGAGTCAGTTCCGCTGGTTATGTTGTTAACCGAATATAGCTGCAAGCTCGCGCCAGAAGAGGCTATTTCCTCTATCGCCCGATAAGTCGCATCAACAGGCCCGCCCCCTTCCGCAGAAGCTGTTCGTTCATCTCCGTTTATTATCAAGGTGACTTTCGAAATAGGCGTAACGCCGGTTTCACTGCGAACAGACATACAGACCAATTTATAAATTTCATCATCTTCTGATAGCTCTACAGCACTAACCAAAGCCTGCAAGTCTTCATCGAAAATTTCATGCTTCTTATCAGCCAAGTCTTTGAAGCGAGCAAAGGCTTCGTTAAGCGCAGTTTCTGAATCAAATTCATAGCCAAGTTCATGCAGCCTGGTGCGAAAAGCATTACGACCAGAGTGCTTGCCCAACACCAGACTGTTGGTGCGCCAACCTACGTCCTGCGCCTGCATGATTTCATATGTTTCCCTATGCTTAAGCACGCCATCCTGATGGATGCCAGACTCATGCGCGAACGCATTAGCGCCGACTATCGCCTTATTTGGCTGCACAGGGAACCCTGTAATTGTCGAGACCAGACGGGAAGTTGGCACTATGAACTGCGTATCCAAGCGAGTTTCAACGGCAAATAGATCTTTCCGGGTTCTCACCGCCATAACGATCTCTTCTAACGCCGCATTTCCCGCCCTCTCACCCAGCCCGTTAATAGTGCATTCCACCTGACGAGCGCCGCTCATCACCGCCGCGAGGGAGTTCGCCACGGCTAGCCCCAAATCATTGTGACAGTGTACGGAGAATATTGCTTTATCTGCATTGGGAACTCTTTCCAATAGAGTTTGAATCGTTTCGCCAAACTGCTGCGGAATCGCATAACCTACCGTATCAGGGATATTAATTGTTCTCGCGCCAGCGGCTATCGCCGCTTCTATAATTCTACAGAGAAAGTCTATCTCTGAGCGTCCCGCGTCTTCGCAAGAAAACTCAACATCGTCCGTGTACATCCTGGCGCGTTCAACCGCCCTGATAGCCTGCTCCACGACTTGATCAGGCTGCATCTGCAATTTGTACTTCATATGGATTGGGGAAGTGGCTATGAACGTATGAATACGAGCTAATTTGGCCGGCTTCAAAGCCTCAGCAGCACGATCTATATCCTTATCTAACGCTCTCGCCAAACTACATACGGTGGATTCACTGACAGACTCAGCAATCGCCTTAACCGCCTCAAAGTCTCCGGGACTGGCGATGGCGAAACCCGCCTCTATGACATCCACCTTCATTTTTTCCAGCGCCTTGGCGATACGCAGCTTCTCATTCTTTGTCATGGAGGCGCCAGGGCTTTGCTCTCCATCACGTAAGGTTGTATCGAATATCACCAAATGTCCGCTGCTCATCGCGACTCTCCCACTTCATTTAAAAGGCGTCCGCCACTATCAGAAAAGTATTATACGCTCAGACATAAACACGACTACCAGTATGTCACAAGATGCGTAAAAAGAGCCGCGCGCCCTAACTTCACTTGCAGACATTGCGGATAACAAACGCTCTACCGTTCAAAGACTTTACACTTTCTCAATGTTTCCTATTGCTCCACACTTATAATAAATAGGAATAAAAAACAGCTATAAATGCAGAGTATCTTGAAATGCCTTCTTTATAGAATCAAATCCGAATATTATGACCTAGTCCAACCTCGACGCCCCGCCACATAGGGATAAGCCTTTAAGAATAACCCTTCACCGATTCACCGAGAACACTTCCATTCTTCATGTCCAATGGGTTTACAACTATTTGAGAATGAGAAATCAAACAACCAAACACTAAGTCATTATCCTATTTAGCATTTTAATAAATATGGCCAAATTTGTGCTTATTGGGACCCTGAGTCAATTCCAAACACTTCATTTATTAACAAGCTCACTAACTACAATCGACATCAGGAGATAACTATGAAACGATTGGCGTGCTCTTTCGCGCTAACGGCGCTATTGCCGCTCTCAGCAATGGCAGACTCTATTTCCCCTTCCTCGTACTCTGCCACACTAGGTGTGGGTGAGAGCGTGACAATCACCAAGACGGTTACCATTGATGCAGAAGCCACCACTTCAAAAGTGGACGTATTCTTTCTCATGGACGAAACCGGAAGCATGGGTGGAGAAATTGCAGCCGTAAAAGCAGCGGCAAGCTCAATATTAAGCACCGCAGCAGGCTTTGGAGACATTAATTTTGGAGTTGGCGGCTACCGCGATATATCTGACGCTTTCACCTACCGCACACTCACCGATATGACTGCTAATACCTCTGTGGCACAAGCAGCCATCAATAATTGGGAAGCATTTGGAGGCAGAGACCGCCCTGAGGCAAATATCTACGCCCTCGAACAGGTGGCAAACACTGTTTCATGGCGTCCAGATGCAGAACGCATCCTTCTATGGTTCGGCGACGCAACAGGCCATGACCCGTCTCTGGGTTCAACCGAAGCGAGCGCCACTGCGGCTCTGCAGGCGGCAAGCATTCAAGTGGAAGCCATCGACGTTGCATCCAGCTGCAGGATAGGCTACTGCTTGGACGGCACCGGGCAGGCTACCCGTATTACCGCAGCAACTGGTGGCACCTATCATGCTGGCATCGACACCTCCTCGCTAGTTGACACTATCAACGAGGCTATTTCCAATGCCATATCCACATACTCTGAAGTAGCGCTTGATATTTCTGACGCACCTCCTGGCATGGTATCCGTGTCTCCTGGTGTATACACCGGCTCATTCACTCGTGATAGCGCTGCAACTTACGAGTTTGAAGTAACTTTTACTGGCACAACTCCAGGAACTCACGATTTTGACATCTACGCCACCGTTGACGGTGGTCGAGTCGCTACAGAGAAGGACCACATTGTTGTCGCCTCAGCAGTTCCAGAACCGGCTAGCTTGGCACTGATGGGACTTGGTCTGGCTGGCTTGTTGGCACGTCGCAGAAAGAGCTAACTTCTTCTGCTAAAAAAGGGCGTTTTACAACGCCCTTTTTCTTCAAAGAACCACAGCCAAACTTTGCACGAAAAATCAACTCTATATAAGTCCTCGAAATCTTGGTTTGTAGCATACTCAGTCTGCCCAAATGCAGCTCCATTCTGACCCAACAAAGCAAGCTTTGAATCTCCCAGGTTTGTCGGAGGCCAGTCTTCTCGAGAGAGTTAGCCTGTAAACAAACGATCTGGAGACTCCCCTCGAAGTACGTGAACACGCAGTGAAGAGTTCGAACGGGAGAACCGTGAGCTTAAACGCGCCAATGAGATTTTGCGAAAGGCGGCGGCTTTTTTCACCCAAGCGGAGCTCGACCGCAAACCGAAGCAATGGTCGAATTTATTGACCAGGAACAGGAGGCGTATGGTGTCGAGTCAATCTGAAAAGTCTTGCCGATGGCTCCGTCTACGTACTACCGCCGTAAACATCTTGCCGCTACCCTGGAACAGCGCTGTGATCGCACGAAGAGAACTTACAGGTCTACAGCGCCCGCATGATCTGGAATCAGCTAAACCGCGGAGATATAACCGTGGCGCGCTGTACTGTCGCACGATTGATGAGCGAAATGGGGCTGGAAGGCGTGCTGTGTGGTAAGTCCTGTCGCACCACAATTCCCGATGAACTAGCCGACAGCCGCTAGAGCTGGTTAATCGCAACGTCAGCGCCGAGCGCCCGAGCCAGTTGCACAGCCCATAGATCCATAGAGGCAGCTGAAGTGACTACACAAAAAGCAGGCCTCAAGACCTATGTAGCAGGCGTGGTCATTAACAGGCAACGCCCAAAAACCTCGACAGGAGTAACTTTTATCACGCTGGAAGATGAAACGGGCTCAATCAATATCATTGCTTGGAAAAAAACAGCGATGGCGCAGATGGACGTCCTCATCAAAGCGCGACAGCTAATGGTATACGGAGAGATCGATAAGGATGACGAAGGGAGCGTAGCGCACGTCATCGCCCATCGTTTGACGGACCTGACGCCGCACCTGGAGGAACTGGAGTCGCGATCAAGGGACTTTCACTGAGCTTGAAGGGTTTGTTTGTGGTAGATGAAGCGCTCTACGGGAATAGTAAGAGGGGCTCTGACGCCTGGCCTGGGCATAAACTCCAGGCATAAAAAAACCCGTCACGAGGACGGGTTCTTCGTATTAAGAGCCTGACGACGACCTACTCTTGCATGGGAATCCACACTACCATCGGCGCTGGACTGTTTCACTTCTGAGTTCGGAATGGGATCAGGTGGTTCCAGTCCGCTATGATCATCAGGCAAAACCGTTAAGCTTTGTCTTAGTTCTAGCTTGTCTAGTTGGCGCTTGGTCAGAAGACCTTTAACTTGGATAAGCAGTTATACTCAATCAATACCGGTAAATTACTTCGGTGTTATATGGTCAAGCCTCTCGGGCAATTAGTACTGGTTAGCTCAACGCCTCGCAGCGCTTACACACCCAGCCTATCAACCTCGTGGTCTACAAGGGCCCTTTAGGAGGATCAAGTCCTCAGGGAGATCTTATCTTGAAGGGGGCTTCCCGCTTAGATGCTTTCAGCGGTTATCCCGTCCGAACATAGCTACCGGGCAATGCGATTGGCATCACAACCCGAACACCAGCGGTTCGTTCACTCCGGTCCTCTCGTACTAGGAGCAACTCTCCTCAAATCTCCAACGTCCACGGCAGATAGGGACCGAACTGTCTCACGACGTTCTAAACCCAGCTCGCGTACCACTTTAAATGGCGAACAGCCATACCCTTGGGACCGGCTTCAGCCCCAGGATGTGATGAGCCGACATCGAGGTGCCAAACACCGCCGTCGATGTGAACTCTTGGGCGGTATCAGCCTGTTATCCCCGGAGTACCTTTTATCCGTTGAGCGATGGCCCTTCCATACAGAACCACCGGATCACTAAGACCTACTTTCGTACCTGCTCGACGTGTTTGTCTCGCAGTTAAGC